>CAMFJT010000052.1 GCA_945957125.1 uncultured Rhodospirillales bacterium
GCTTCTACGTCACGCCCGCGCTGCTGGGCGGCGGCAAGGTGCTGATGATCGCCGAATACGTCGCCGTGCAGATCAACGACACGCTGCGCTGGGGCCTGGGCACCATGCTCGCCGCGACGCTGATGATCGCCGTGTTGGGCACGCTGTGGGCGCTGTCGCGCGTGATCGACGTGAAACGGCTGTTCGGCGCATGAGCTCATCGCTGGGACCGCGCCACGCCGTGGCGCATCGGATTCATGAGCGCCACGGCGTGGCGCGGTCGCGGCCATGAACCGTCTCCAGCCTACCGGGATCGTCGCGGCGCTGGCGTGGATGGTGCTGAGCTTCCTCGCGCTGCCGGCCTTCGCGGTGATCCCGATCTCCTTCACCGACACGCGCTATCTGGCGATGCCGCAGGAGGGGCTGTCGCTGGAGCACTGGCGCACCTTCCTGTCGAGCAGCGCCTGGCTCGGCAGCATCTGGCAGAGCCTGTGGATCGCCGCCGTCTCGACGCTCGCCGCCGTGATCGCCGGCACGCTCTGCGCGGTCGGCTGCTGGCGCATCGCCTCGGGCCTGTCGGAGAAGGTGCGTGGCATCATGATCCTGCCGCTGGCGGTGCCGACCATCGTCTATGCGCTCGGCCTCTACCGGCTCTATGTCGATCTCGACCTGGTCGGCAGCGCGCTCGGCGTCGTGCTTGCCCATGCCGTGACCGGCCTGCCCTATGTGGTGCTCACCGTTTCGGCCTCGCTCAGCAATCTCGATCCGCGGCTGGAGCAGGCCGCGCGCGGGCTGGGCGCGTCGCTCGGCCAGACGCTGCGCTACGTGATCGTGCCCAACGTCATCCCGGGCGTGCTGTCGGGTGCGATTTTTGCTTTCATCCATTCCTGGGACGAGCTGGTCGTGGTCATCTTCATCGGCGGCAGGGCGCTGTTCACGCTGCCACGTCGTATGTGGGACGGCATCAACGACAATCTCGATCCCGTGATCGCCGTGGTGGCGACCGGCATGATCCTGTTCACCTTGCTGGTTCTCACCGCGGAATTATCGTTGAGGGCGCGACGGGCGCGCCAGGAGATGGGGTCATGACGGACGATCGCGACCGGCTGGACGATATCGAACGGTTCATCGAGCGCACGGAAGGCAAGGTCTATCCGCGCCGCGTGTTCATGGGCATGGCGGCGGCGATGGGACTGGCGCCGGTCGCCGCGCGGCTGACGCCGGCGTTGGCGGACTCCAAGGAGCTGGTGGTCGTCAACTGGGGCGGCGACGCCATCAAGGGCATGCAGCGCTCCTGGGTCGACCGCTTCCTGAAGCGATATCCCGACCGCAAGGCCGTGATCGACGGCACCGGCCCCTCGACCAGCCGCATTCGCATGATGGTCGAGAGCAAGAAGGTCACCTGGGACGTGATGGACCGCAACCTGCACACCGCCCTCGAGCTGGGGCCGGAGGGCGTGCTCGAGCCGATGGACTATTCGATCGTCGACAAGAGCAAGGTGCGGCCCGAGCACGCCGTCGAATGGGGTATCGGCAACTACATCTATGCCAACGTGCTGACCTACAACACGAAGAAGTGGGGCGGCATGGTCCCGCAGAACTGGGCGGACGTGTGGGACGTGAAGAAGTTCCCCGGCAAGCGCGCCTTTCGGCGCGAGGCCGACGGCCAGCTCGAGGCGGCGCTGATGGCCGACGGCGTGCCGATGGACAAGGTCTATCCGATCGACATGAAGCGTGCCCTCGACATGCTGAAGAAGATCAAGGAGCACGCCTTCTTCTACAACGTGATCGCCGACGGCCAGAACGCCTTCCGCAGCGGCGAGGCGCATCTCGGGCAGCTCCTCAACACGCGTGCGTGGCCGCTCAAGCAGGACACCAAGGGCCTGTACGACTGGACCTGGAACCAGGGCATCTCCTGGGGTGCCTGCTGGATGGTGCCCAAGGGCGCGACCGGCGGGCGGGCGATCTGGGACTTCATCAACATCACGCTGGAGCCCGAAGGCCAGGCCGAGCTGCTCAAGACCAACGGCTACGGCCCGAGCAATCCCGCGGCCAGCAAGCTGCTCGACGACGAATGGAACAAGGTCAATCCGGGCGCGCCGGAGAACTACGCCAAGATGCTGCCGGGCGGCATTGCATGGTATGCCAAGAACGCCACCCAAGCGCGCCAGGACGTGATCGACGCGCTCGCCGGTTAAGGAAAGGAGTCCATCATGTCGGATATCCAGACTGTTGCAACGGCGCCCGTCGCGCCACCGATGCCTGCGCCGAAGCTCGGCCGCTGGGCCAGGCCCAACGAGCTGCCGGTGATCGATTTCGCACCGATGAGCGGCCGCAACGAGGAGGCCAAGGAGCGTCTCGCGCGCGAGGTGCACGACGCCTGCCGCGACATCGGCTTCCTGACCATCGTCAACCATCCTGTGCCGCCGCAAAAGATCGCCGAGATCTTCCGTCAGTCGAAGCGGTTCTTCGCCCTGCCGCTGGAATCCAAGATGAAGGCCTACATGGGTCATTCGAACCTGTTCCGAGGCTATCTGCCGATGGATCAGCCGGGCCAGAAGAAGGCGTTCCGTGGCAAGGCGATCGAGGGCTTCCAGCCCCATCTCGATCCCGCCCGCATGAAGGCCCGCAAGCCGCACATGAACGAGGCGTTTCAGGCGTCGCTCGAGCTGCCGGAGGACGATCCCGACGTGGTCGCCGGCAAGCCGCTGCACGGGCACAATCTATGGCCCGACGATCTGCCCGGCTTCAAGGAAGCGGTGCTCGACTACCACACGACGATGACGCAGTTCGCCGCGCTGCTCGCCTCGGTGTTTGCGCGCGGGCTCAGCCTGCCAGCCGACTACTTCGCGCAGTTCTACAGGAAGCCGCTGATCCAGGTCCGCCTGCTGCACTATCTGTCGCAGGACCAGCAGGCCGCGCTCGAAGGGGGCGACAGCCGCGCGCATCAGGACGCCGGCGGCTTCACCATGCTGCAGCAGGACGATGTCGGCGGGCTCGAGATCAAGAGCAAATCGGGCGAATGGCTGATCGTGCCGCCGGTCGAGAACAGCTTCGTGGTGAATATCGGCGACAGCATGCGGATGTGGACCAACAACCGCTTCGCCTCGACGCTGCATCGCGTGGTCAACCATTACGGCCGGGAGCGCTATTCGATCGGCGTCTTCGCCAATCCCGACTACGACACGGTGATCCGCCCGCTGTCCACCTGCGTCGACGCCGAGCACCCGCCGACCTTCGAAAAGATGCCGTCGGGCGAGGCGCTGCTGTTCCTCTACAGCCGCGTCTGGCCGAGCCTCGGCGAGCCGGACAAGGCGTCGGGGTACTGAGAGCGAGCCTCGGAGGAGCGCTCCACTCCAGTGGCGCGCTCCTATGAACCCGCCGGGACCCGCACCCAGCCTTCCATGAGCCGCCGCGCGGAGCGGCTCATCATGACCTTCCTCACCACCCACTGACCGGCTTCCTCGCGCGCCTCGGCGCCGACGCTCAGCACGCCCGACGGGTGGCCGAAGCGGACGCGGCCGTCGGCGCCGGTCGGCGCGATCCGGCTGACGACGGTGCCGGGGATGGCCGCGGCCGCCGCAAGCGCCACGGCGCCGGTGCCGGTCATGGCGTGATGCAGCGGACCCATCGAGAAGATGCGCGCCAGCAGGTCGATCGATGCGGGCGCGACGGCCTTGCCGTCGGACGCGGTGTAGCCCGCCGGCTTCGCGACGAAGGCCAGCTTGGGCGTGTGCGGGCGCCTTTGCGTTGCCTCGCCGGCCGTCTTCACCAGTCCCATGGCCACCGCGCCGTGCGAGCGCACCGCCTCGGCCACTGCGAGGACCCGGGCATTGCCGTTGATGTCCTTCTGGAGCTCGGTGCCCGTCAGTCCGAGCCGCGCCGCGTCGACGAAGATCGTCGGATTGCCGGCATCGATCAGCGTCGCCTCGATCGGGCCGACGCCGGGGACATCGAGCGTGTCGATACGGTTGCCGGTCGGGAACATCGCGCCGCCCGCGGCCGGATCGAGGAACTCGAGCTTCACCTCGGCGGCCGGGAAGGTGACGCCATCGAGCTCGAAGTCGCCGAGCTCCTCGACGGTGCCGTCCTTCATCGGCACGTGGCTGGTGATGCGCTTGCCGATGTTGGCCTGCCAGATCCGCACCGTCGCGGTGCCGTCGGGTGGCGCGCCGACCAGCCCGGCATCGATCGCGAACGGCCCCACCGCCGTCGTGAGGTTGCCGCAGTTGCCCGACCAGTCGATCACCGGCGCGTCGATGGCG
Organism: uncultured Rhodospirillales bacterium; assembly: GCA_945957125.1. Lineage (GTDB taxonomy): Bacteria > Pseudomonadota > Alphaproteobacteria > Reyranellales > Reyranellaceae > Reyranella. The sequence continues at coordinate 4,245 of CAMFJT010000052.1, forward strand.
ACCTGGCCGAACAGATAGTCGACGTCGCACTCTGGCCGTTCGGACTTCGACAGGATCACGATCTTGCTGGTGCTCGAGGTCGCGCCGCCCATGCCGTCGGTCTGCTTGCCGTAGCGGTCGGGGCTGCCGATCACGCGCAGCAGCAGCCGCTCGCGCTGTGCCGGATCGGACGGCAGGTCCTGCTCGAGGAAGAACACGCCCTTGCTGGTGCCGCCGCGCATATAGACGGCGGGAATACGGAGCTGCTTCATGAAGTCCTCTGGTCTGGGCTATCGTACACCCAAGCCCATTTCAGGAGGAAACCATGGCGCTCGTTCTGACCAGCAACAGCTTCAAGGAGGGTGCGACCCTCGGCATGGATCATATCCTGTCGGCCGATTACGGCTTCGGCTGCGGCGGCGGCAACAAGTCGCCGCATCTCGCCTGGTCGGGCGTGCCGGAGGGCACGAAGAGCTTCGCGCTCTCCTGCTTCGATCCCGATGCGCCGACCGGCAGCGGCTTCTGGCACTGGGTCGTGGTGAACATCCCGGCCGGCACGACCGAGCTGAAGCTCGATGCCGGCAACCCCAAGGCGGGCCTTCTGCCCAAGGGCGCGCTGCAGACCCGTACCGATTTCGGAGCGCCGGGCTATGGCGGCCCCTGCCCGCCGGAGGGCCACGGCCCGCACCGTTACGTCTTCACGCTGTTCGCCGTGAAGCAGGACGCGCTGCCGGTCAACGCCGACACCTCGGCGGCCATCGTCGGCTTCCAGCTCCATTTCAACACGATCGAGAAGGCGACGCTGACCGGCACTTTCCAGCGCTAGGCTACTGTCTGGAGCGCAGCGGGCGCGGGCGGCCGTGCTCGTCGACGGCCACGAAGGTGAAGGTGGCGTCGGTGACCTTGAGCCGCTCGCCCTGGCCCTGGCGCATCGCCCAGACCTCGATCGACAAGGTGATCGAGCTGTTTCCGGTGCGCACGATCTCCGTGTAGCAGCACACTACGTCGCCGACCTGCACGGGCTGGCGGAACACGATGCGGTCGACGGCGACCGTGACCACACGACCGTTGGCCACGGTCGTCGCCGACATCTTCCCGGCCATGTCCATCAGCGACATGATCCAGCCGCCGAAGATGTCGCCCCTGGGGTTCGTGTCGGTCGGCATCGCCAGCACGCGTGAGGCGAGCTCGCCGCGCGGCAGGGCAGAATCGGCATTCGTACAAGACCACATGCAAAGGCTCCCTGGTGGCGGCGGTCCTCCCAAGTGTTCCGCTTTGCTGCGGTGCACCCAAACCATATGAGGGTGGATCGAGGCCTTTCAAGGGAAATTGCTGCAGTGCATCAAGCGACACAGGATGCTCACGCAGATTCCTGCGTCAATGCTGCCGAAATCGCTGGCAACCCCGGGCATCTGCCGTCATATCGCGGCGACGCAGTTCCACGGACGACGCCCAGCCATGACGATCCGCACCAAGGCCGACATCGCCGAGATCGAGAGAATTCCCGTCGGCGAGCGCATCCGGCAGGGCAACATCCTGGAGGTGATGCGCCAGGCTGGCGCCGAGCACGCCGGTCGGACCGCGATCCGGTTCCTGTCGGGCACGACGCCGTCCGATCCGGTGCGCGACGTGCGCTTCGACGAGCTGCTGCAGCGCGTGATGCAGACCGCCAACCTGCTCCGTGCCGAAGGCATCGGTCCCGACGATGTCGTGACCATCCTGCTGCCCGGCCTGCCCGAGACGTTCTTCGCGCTGTGGGGCGCGGAGATCGCCGCCGTGGCCAATCCGGTGAACTATTTCCTCAATGCCGCGCAGATCGCCGGCATCATGAAGGAGGCCGGCGCCAAGGCGCTGATCGCTGCCGATCCCTCGTTGTTCGCCGACATCTGGCCGAAGGTCGAGGCGATCCGCGAGGCGCTGCCGGGGCTCAAGGTCTTTCGGGTCGGCGGCAGCGGTCCCGCTCCATCCGGCGTGATCGATTTCGAGGCGGCCATCGCCGCGCAGCCGGGTGACAGGCTGGTCGCGCCCAAGACCCTGGCAAGCGCTACGGTGGCGGCGCTGTTCCATACCGGCGGAACCACCGGCCTGCCCAAGCTCGCGCGCCACACCCACGGCGCGCTCGCCCTGGCGGCGTGGAGCAACGCCTTGATGTTCGATCTGCCGCCGGGCAGCGTGCTGATCAACCCGCTGCCGCAATTCCATGTCGGCGGCTCGATCTTCGGCGCGCTCTGCCCCGTCGCCGCCGGGTGGACGGTGGTGATCCCCACGCCACTGGGCGCTCGCAATCCCAACGTGGTGCGCGACTGGTGGAGCATCGTCGAGCGCAACCGGGTGACGATCGGCGGTGCGGTGCCGACCACGCTTGCCGCAATCATGAACGTGCCGCGCGACGGCCACGACCTCTCCTCGCTCGAGGTCTTCGTGTCCGGCGGGTCGACCGTGCCGGTCGAGCTGATCCGCCGCATCGAGACGGAGATCGGCGTTCCGGTGGTCGAGGGCTACGGCATGACCGAGGTCCATTGCTACTCGACGATGAATCCGATGCACGGCGAGCGCCGGCCGGGCTCGGTCGGATTGCCGCTGCCCTACACCGAGGTGCGCATCGCCGACGTTGCGGGCGACGGCACGATCCGCGGCGACTGTCCGCTCGGCACGATCGGCCACGTGCTGATGCGAGGGCCGCAGGTGACGCCGGGCTATCTCGATCCCCGTCACGACAGGGGCGCAATGCTGGCCGACGGCTGGCTCGACTCGGGCGATCTCGGCCGGCTCGATGCCGACGGCTATGTCTGGCTCACCGGCCGCTCGAAGGACCTGATCATCCGCGGTGGCCACAACATCGATCCGATCACGATCGAGGAAGCGCTGGTGCGTCACCCCGCGGTCGAGACGGCTGCCGCGGTCGGTCTGCCCGACACCTATGCCGGCGAGCTGCCGATGGCCTTCGTCCAGCTCAAGCCCAACGCGACGGCGACGGCCGAGGAGCTGCGCGAGTTCTGTCGCAAGGAGATTGCAGAGCGAGCCGCCGTGCCGGTGCAGGTCGTCGCGATCCCGACCATGCCGCTCACCGGCGTCGGCAAGATCTTCAAGCCGGCGCTGCGGCTCGACGCCGCGCAGCGCGCCTTCGATGCCGCGCTCGCGCCGCTGCGCGTCGACGGGGTGACAGCCACGGTGACGGTGGGCAACGACCCGACCCACGGCACGCTGGCGACGGTCGAGGTCGGCGGCGCGTCGGACCGGGCGGCGATCGAGAAACGCTGCTCGGAGCTGCTGGGCGGATTCCAGATCCGCCACGCGCTTCGCTTCGGCTGACGGCCATGGCGAAGAAGCGCAGCGCGGGCATCCTGCCCTTCCGGTCGCGGCGCGACGGGCCGGAGCTGTTTCTGGTCCATCCCGGCGGCCCGTTCTGGAAGAACAAGGACGAGGGTGCCTGGTCGATCCCCAAGGGCGAGATCGATCCCAACGAGGACCCTCTCGCGGCCGCGCGGCGGGAGTTCCGCGAGGAAACGCGTCTGCCGTTGCACGGAACCTTCATCGAGCTCGATCCGGTGACGATCGCCAGCGGCAAGGAAATCCTGGCTTGGGCGGTGGAAGGCGACCTCGACGCCACCGCGATGAAGAGCAACACGTTCACGATCGAATGGCCGCCGCGGTCGGGCAAGGTCGCGGAATTCCCCGAGGCCGACCGCGCGGCCTGGTTCGCCTGGCCGGTCGCGCTGCAGAAGGTGACCGCCGGTCAGGTACCGCTGTTGCTGCAGCTCCTGGCGATCCTCGGCATCGCCGCGACCGCGCCTGTCGCGGCACCCCCGCCAGAGGAGAGGCCCCGCCCGCGCCCCCGGTCGCGGCCGAAGGAATAGCGCCTTCTGCCGGGCGCCATGGGATTCGCTTCTTCTGCTGCCGTCGCAGGATCAGTGGTCTGAACGGGGGCGCCGCGCTCGATACTTCTCTCCCGGATAGGGGGGAGGGGCATGAACTCGGTGGGTTCCGCTCTTCCCTGACAGCGCTGCGAGTGACGGGGGAGGAAGAGCGACGAAGTCGGCGCCGGTGAGAGCGCGTGAATTTATTGCCGGACAACGGATCATGGCGGTCCGGCGACCCAATCACCTCATCCAGAGGACCGCAGCTTCGCTGCGCTCCTCAGGATGAGGTGGGAATGTAGCCAGATCACTTTTTTTGCCCTCCGAGGGGTGCGCCCCGGGCAGAAGGCATTGCTGGGAACAGGACGGCGAATCGCACGTTACGCCCCGTGCTCGATCAACAGGATACCGAACAGGACGATCTTCGCGGCGGACATGCGCCGTGGTGGCAGGGCGGCCGGCCACGGCGGCGCGTGCTCGAGGCCGATCGGCGCTGCGACGTGCTGGTCGTGGGCGCCGGCATTACCGGCGCGATGGTTGCAGAGCACCTCACGTCGCTCGGCCATGAGGTTTGCCTGGTCGACCGCGAGCGGCCGGGCTTCGGCAGCACCGCGGCGAGCACCGCGATGCTGCAATGGGAGATCGACCGCACGCTGGGCGAGCTGACCGACCTGTATGGCTTCGAGCGCGCCGCGAACATCTATCGCCAGAGCCTGCGCGCCGTGACGGGGCTGAAGTCTTTGGTCGGCACCGAGACCCTGCGTTGCGCGTTCCGGCCACGGCCGTCTCTCTACCTTGCCGGCGGCGATGGGAAGGGTGCTTCCGAACTGCGCGCCGAGCACGAGCTGCGCGAACGCGCCGGCCTGCCTGGCTACTATCTCGATCATCCGACGCTCCTGCGCGATTTCGGCATCTCGCGCGAGGCGGCGATCCTCTCCCCCGGCTCGGCCGAAGCCGATCCGTTATGCCTGGCGCATGGGCTGCTCGCGATCGCCGTGCGGCGCGGCGCGCATCTGTATGACGGCGAGGCGACTGGCTTCGAGGCGGGCGGTCGCGACGGCCTCGCCGTCGGTCTGGCGGACGGCCGCACGATCGAGGCGGCGCATGTCGTCCTGGCGACGGGCTACGTCATGCCCGATTGCGTCGTCACCGAGATGCACCGCGCCTCGTCGAGCTGGGCGATCGCCACGCCGCCGCAGAAGCCGCAGGTGTTGTGGCCCGGCCGCCCGCTGATCTGGGAAGCGGCGACGCCCTATTTTTATGCTCGCACCACGACCGACGACCGCATCGTGATCGGGGGCGAGGACGATCCCGATCTGGTCGAGCCGGCCGCCCGGGACGCCGCGATGCCGGCCAAGTCCGAGCGCATCCTGCGGCAGCTCGGCTCGCTCTGCCCCGATGCGGAGCTGCGCGCCGATTACTGCTGGTCGGGCACCTTCGGCGAGACGTTCGACGGGCTGCCGCTGATCGGTCGGGTCCGGGGCTATCCCCGGCTCTATGCCGCCTACGGTTACGGCGGCAACGGCATCACCTTCAGCTTCCTCGCCGCACGCATGATCGGCCGCATGATCGCGGGTGCCGACGAGTCCTGGTATGAAGACGTCGCCGTCGACCGGCCGCGGCCCTGAGGCCGGCCGGATCGTGGCGAAAGCGAGTTCTACAGGGAGAAACGGCTCCATCTGCGCCCTGGGCCAATTCGTGCCAGACTGCCGCCATGACCCATTACGAAGCCATCGTCATCGGCGCCGGCGTGGCCGGCATCTACCAGATCAAGCGGCTGGCCGATCTCGGGATCGAGGCCACCGTGCTCGAGGCGGGCGGCGATCTCGGCGGGACCTGGTACTGGAACCGCTATCCTGGCGCGCGCTTCGATTCGGAGAGCTATACCTACGGCTATTCCTTCTCGCGCGAGCTGCTCGACGACTGGCACTGGAAGGAGCACTTCTCCGGCCAGCCCGAGAACCTGCGCTATCTCAACCACGTCGCCGACAAGTTCGGCCTGCGCAAGTACATGCAGTTCAACTGCCGGGTCGACGCCGCACATTACGACGAGGCGGAGAATCTGTGGCGCGTACGCGTCAATGACGGGCGCGAGCTCACCTGCCGCTTCCTGATCTTGACCCTCGGGCTGCTGTCGGTCCCGACCCTGCCGCGAATCGAGGGCATGGAGAGCTTCAAGGGCCGCTCGTTCCACACCTTCCACTGGCCGCACGAGCCGGTCGACATGGCGGGCAAGCGCGTCGCCGTGATCGGCACCGGCGCGACCGGGATCCAGGTGATCGGCGAGATCGCCGACAAGGTGGGCGACCTCACCATCTTCCAGCGCCGGCCGAACTGGAGCGCGCCGCTCAACAACGCGGCGATCTCCGAGGCGGAGATGGCCGACATCCGCCGCCGCTACGACGACATCTTCGCCGCCTGCTCGCGCTCGCCGGGCGGCTTCCTGCACGAGCCCGACCGGCGCGGCTTCTACGAGGTGACGGCCGAGGAGCGCAAGGCGCTGTGGGACAAGCTCTACGACGAGCCGGGCTTCGGCATCTGGCTGGCGAACTTCCGCGAGATCTTCACCGACGAGAAGGCCAACGCGGAGTTCTCGGAGTACATCGCCAACCGCATCCGCCAGCGGGTCAAGGATCAGAAGGTGGCCGAGAAGCTGATCCCGCGCGACCACGGCTTCGGCGTCCAGCGCGTGCCCATGGAGACGCGCTACTTCGAGGCCTACAATCGACCGAACGTGCACCTGGTCGATATCGGCGAGACGCCGCTGGTGCGCGTGACCGAGACCGGACTGCGCACGACCGAGCGCGACTACGACTTCGACATCATCGTCTATGCCACGGGCTTCGACGCGATCACCGGCGCGTACGACAAGATCGACATTCGCGGCGTCGGCGGGCTGGCGCTGGCCGACAAGTGGCGCACCACGATCTCGACCTTCCTCGGCATGATGATCCACGGCTTCCCGAACCTGCTGATGCCGGCGGGGCCGCAAAGCGGCTCGGCCTCGACCAACTATCCGCGTGGCATCGAGACCGGCGTCGATTGGTGCACCGACCTGCTCGAGCACATGTGGGCCAAGGGCTACACCCGCGCCGAGCCGACGGCAGCGGCCGAGGCGCGCTGGACCGACCATGTCACGAAGATGTACGCCATGATGCTGATGCGGAAGGCGAAGTCGTGGTTCACCGGCTACAACTCCAACGTCCCGGGCCACGAGCAGGGCACCATCCGCTACCTCGTCTACAACGGCGGCGCGCCCAAGTACGTGAACGCGATCAATGCGGTGGCGTCCGGCGGCTACGAAGGCGTTACGCTGGGCGCGCGCCATCCCGGCGGCACGTCTTCTCCCTCGCTTGCCTCCGGAAGATCATGACGCGCCACGGCCGTGGCGCGCCCATGGGCGGAAGATCACCAGCCGAGATCGCGCTTCAGGCGTGACGCGATGTCGAGGTGGCGTTCGTGGTCGCCGGCGAAGCGCAGCATGAGGTGCGTGGCGCCGGCATCGGCATAGCTCTTCAGCCACGCCGCCGCGCCCGCGGTCGGGCCGGCATAGCAGCGCTGGCGGGCGCGCATGCCCGCGGCCGGCACGCCGTAATAGTGCGCCAGGTAGTCGTTGATCTTCGCGTCGGCACGCGCGGCGTCGTCGTCGATGGCGAGGGTGAGGTACATCGCGCCGGTGATCGCCTGCGGATCGCGTCCGGCGGCGCGGGCGGCCTCCCGGACCTCGGCGATCTGCGCGGGATATTCTTCCGGCGTCGGCAGGTTTGGAAACCAGCCGTCGTAGAGCCGCCCGGTGCGTTCGCGGCCGGCGGGCAGGCCGCCGCCGAACCAGATCGGCGGCCCGCCCGGCCGGTGCGGCGTCGGGCCGACGGTTCCCTGCGTCACGGTCCATCGTCCGTTCCAGTCGACCGGCCGGCCGCTCCACAGCGCCTTGCACAGCCGCATCGCTTCGTTCATGCGCCCGACGCGCTTGTCGAACGGCACGCCCATCGCCTCGAACTCGAGGCGAATGGCCGGCATGTCCGAGGCGATGCCGATGCCCAGGATCAGCCGGCCCTCGGCAATGCGATCGACCGTGGCGACCTGGTGCGCGAGCAGCACCGGGTTGCGCAGCGCGGGCAGCAGCACGGCCGTACCCAGCTCGACCCGGCGGGTGCGGGCGGCCACCGCCGCCAGAAGGGTCAGCGGATCGTGGCGCGGCCGCGCCGTCACCGAATCGCCGACCCAGATGGAATCGAAGCCGAGCGCCTCGGCGCGTTCGGCAAGGGCCAGCAGCGAGCCGGTCTCGTGATGGTTCTCCATGACGCGCTCGCGCGTCGGCAGCAGGTATCCGAGCTTGGGCATGGGGCGTTCCTCTCCAGGGATCACTTCGGAAGGGCAATGTCCGCGCGGCGCGGTGCACCGTTCGACGGACCGTCGAACATCACCAGGATCGAAGCGCCGCTCGATGTCTGCTCCAGCACGGTCACGGCCTCGGCCTTGCCCGATACCTTCTCGCCGTCGACGGTCCCCTCGATCGCAGGCAGCGTGCAGAGCGGCTTCACGGTCTTGCCGGAGGGATCGGCGACGAACAGCCGGAACGGCACGTCGGAATCGTCGGAGGCGCCGGCGAGAACCAGCAGACGCCCATCGGGCAGGGCGGCAAGATCGCGAATGCCTCTTCCTTCGAGGTCGAGGGGGATGGCCGCGCGATACGTCCTTGCCGGACCGCTGCCTTCGCGAAACAGATCGTCGATGTCGCCGCCCACCAGGAATGCGGCGGCCGTGCTCTTGTCCAGCGGAGCGCGCAGGCCGAACCATGCAGTGTTGCCGACGACCGCGATGCCCTCGATGTTCAAGCCGCCGTGCTTCAAGCTCCTGGTGAAGAATGCCCGCGTCCGCTCGTCGTGCGTGAGGAGGTCCGATACGCGCCAGGTGAAATCGACGGCCTCTCCGGGGGCATCGGGCGGCATGGGCTTGTCGTGCCGGTCGACGGGGCGGCCGTCGCGATCGACGTGCACGCGGGCCAGAAGAAAGGACGAGCGATCGAACTTGCCGTGCTTGCGCGTGCAGCCGTGCGAGCCGACCACATAGAAGTACGGCTTGGCATAGGCCACCCCTTCGGCGTCGAGGTCGGCGAAGCTGCCCTCCTTCGGGCACCCCCTGGCCGGCTGGGTGCCCGATGTTCCGGGATCGGGCTCGCCGCCGATCAGCCTGAGGACCGCGCCGGGGCTCATGCGCCCGGCTTCGACGCGTGCGAACTGTGCGTTCTTGCCCTGATCGTCGACGACGAGGCAGAGGTGCGGGCCTCCCGCCGACGGCATGCAGGCCAGGCCGCTGATGTCCGTGGCTGCCTTGCCGCCTTTGCCGACGAATCCGCCGTCAGCAACCGGGATCGGCGTCAGCTCGATCGGCGTTTGTGCCTGCGCCGCCGCGCCCTCCGCCATGACCGAGAGCGCGCTTGCCGCCGCGATGGCGCACAAGAAACCTTGCATCTGCTCCCCCGCGCGACGCGACGGACGAATCAGCCGAACGCCGCGAACACTTCCTCGATCGCCTTCATCTGGTTGCCGGCCGCCGAGGACGGTACGAGGATCGGCGTGTGGACGCCCGCCTCGCGCCAGGCGGCGACACCCTCGCGTACCTTCGCGGCCGGGCCGAACAGCGTGTTGTCGGCCAGCCACTTGTCGGTGAGGTATTTCGGCACGTCGTCGCCCCGTCCTTCGGCCAGCGCCTTCTCGATCGCCGTCATCTCCTCGACGTAGCCGGCCTCCTTCCAGTAGTTGCGATAGTTGGGCAGCGAGGCATAGCGCGTCAGCGTGCGCCGGTTGACCTCCTTCGCCGCCGCGACGTCGTCGCTGATGCAGGTGGGGATCATGTTGCCGATGAAGAAGTCGGGCGCATTGCGCTTCGCCGCCGGCAGCGCCGACAGCGACGCGTCCATGTGGCTGCGGCAGACATTGGCGAACACCACGCCCTCGGCGAGCTCGCCCGCCAGCGCCACCATCTTGTGGCGCAGCGCCGCGACGATGATCGGCGGCAGCGGGCCGAAGCTGGTCTCGGCACGGAACTTCTCGATGAAGGCGCGCGTGTCGGCGAGCGGCTTGCCGGGCGTCACGCCCATGCGGACGTAGGACGGCCCGTGTGCGATGCCGATGCCCAGGCTGAAGCGGCCGCCGGATACCTCGTGCATCATGGCCGCGCTCTGCGTGAAGTCGACCATGGTGCGCTGGTAGATCGGCACGATCGACGTGGCGAAGCGGATCTTCTCGGTCTGCCACGACAGCGCCTCGCACATCGACATGTTGCCGGTCGGGCTCGGCACGTAGATGCCGGCATAGCCGCGCCTCTCGGCGTCCTGGCAGAGCTCGATCGTGCGGCGGCGCCGGCCGGGCATGGCGATCAGGCAGAGGGCGGGAAGCTGGTCGGGCATCGGGCGTTTCCTTCGGCGGTCCTGGGCGAGGCCATCGTAGCGTCCCCGGACGGCATGGCCAGACCCGCCAGCGACGTGGTACCGATTCGGCTGTCGTTCGCCGTCTCCCGGAGGAAATCATGGTCATCGTCCAGATCAACTACCGCCGCCCCGACATGCCCAAGGCGGAATGGGACGCGCGCTATTCCGACGAGACGGCGAAGCCCTTTCTCTCGGTCGACGGCCTGCAATGGAAGATCTGGCTCGACGGCGAGGACGAGAAGCTGTCCGGCGGCATCTACTGCTTCGCCGACCGCGCGAGTGCGCAAGCCTATGTCGACGGGCCGATCGTGGCACGCATCAAGGCCAACACCGCGCTGTCCGACCTGTCGATCCGCGTGTTCGACGTGCGCGCCCGCCAGAGCGAGATCACCCACGCCCCGGTCCCGGGCCTGCTGACCCGGATGGCCGCGGAATAGGCAGCCGAGCCGCGCTTGCGCACCGGCGGGCGGCCGCCTATCCAAAAGGGATGACAGCCCCTCTCGATGCCGTGATCGTCGGCGCCGGCTTCGCCGGCATGTACATGCTCCATCGCCTGCGCGGGAAAGGCTTTACCGCCCGCGTGATCGAGGCCGGGCAGGGTGTCGGCGGCACCTGGTACTGGAACCGCTATCCCGGCGCGCGCTGCGACGTGGAGAGCGTGCAGTATTCCTACCAGTTCTCGCCCGAGCTCGAGCAGGAATGGGAGTGGACGGAGCGCTACGCCACCCAGCCGGAGATCCTGAAGTACGCCAACCACGTCGCCGACCGCTACGACCTGCGCCGCGACATCCAGTTCGGGACGCGCGTGACGAAGGCGCAGTTCGTCGAGGCCGACAACGGCTGGCTCGTCGAGACCGACAAGGGCGAGCGGATCGCGGCGCGCTTCCTCATCACGGCGATGGGCTGCCTGTCCTCGCCCAACACGCCGAAGATTCCCGGCCTCGCCGAGTTCGCCGGCCCGACCTATCACACCGGCAACTGGCCGCACGAAGGCGTCGATTTCACCGGCAAGACCGTGGGCGTGATCGGCACCGGCTCGTCGGCGATCCAGTCGATCCCGATCATCGCGCGGCAGGCGAGGCACCTCACGGTGTTCCAGCGCACCGCCAACTACACCGTCCCCGCGCACAACCGGCCGCTCGATCCGGCCTATGTGCGCGAGGTCAAGGCGGGCTACCGCGAGATGCGTCGGCGGGCGAAGACGATGCCGGCGGGAATAGATCTCAGGATCAACAACGTCCCGGCGGTCGAGGCTTCGGAGGAGGAGCGCCGCCGCCAATACCAGGAGCGCTGGGACTACGGCGGGCTGGGCTTCATGGCCTCGTTCAACGACCTGCTGCTGAACGACGAGGCGAACCGGACCGCCGCCGACTTCGTGCGCGAGAAGGTCCGTGGGATCGTCAAGGATCCGAAGACCGCGGAGATCCTGACGCCGACCAACATCATCGGCTGCAAGCGGCTGTGCGTCGACAGCGGCTATTGGGAGACGTTCAACCGCCCGAACGTGACGCTGGTCGATATCCGCGACGAGCCGATCGAGCGCATCACGCCGACCGGCGCGCGCGCCAAAGGGCAGGACTACACGTTCGACTGCCTGGTGCTGGCGACCGGCTTCGACGCCATGACCGGCGCGCTGCTCAAGGTCGACATCCGCGGTCGGGATGGCGTCTCCCTGCGGGACGCGTGGAGCGAGGGGCCGAAGACCTATCTCGGCCTGACGGTGGCGGGCTTCCCGAACTTCTTCACCATCACCGGACCGGGCAGCCCTTCGGTGCTGACCAACATGCTGCCGTCGATCGAGCAGCACGTCGACTGGATCGCCGACTGCCTGGAGGCGCTACGCGAGAAGGGCGTCGCGGTGATCGAGCCCGAGCCGGAGGCGCAGGAAGCCTGGGCGGTGCACAACGGCTCGGTCGCCAACATCACTCTCCGTTCGACCTGCAGCTCCTGGTATGTCGGCGCCAACATCCCCGGCAAGCCACGGGTGTTCATGCCCTATATCGGCGGCCTGCCAGCCTATATCGAACGCTGCGAGGCGGTCGTGGCGAAGGGCTATGAGGGGTTTACGTTCGTCTAAACAAGCGGAGGCGGCTGCTGACTACAACGGCAACGTGCGCAATTTACTGGTCTTGCCGATAGGAATTTCGTGCATTGAAGGAGCGGCGACCAGCTTGATAACGGCATCGATTTCGGGCCACTTCCATACAAGTGTCGCGGCGACCTGATTCAGCGGCGATCTCTGGTAGGCTGGAGCCAGCACGAAGCCATGCAAGCCTGCCGAGCGCAGCGCTGCGCGTTCCGCGCGGTTCTTCAATATGCGTCCGTCGCCCGAGACGAAGATCCAGGACACATTGTCGGCTTGCAGATGGCTGATCCATTCGAGATCGGTGGCGTGGCGGCCATTCCTCAGTCCGGGCAGGTCCTTGATGTGATACGCTCTATGACCGAACGCCCGGATGAACCCATCAAGAGTCGTTGCGAGGACGGGGGACGTGCAATTGTCGAAGAAAACGTTCACTCCGCCGCCTGCTGCTCCATCGTCGCCTCGAACCGAATTGCATGGCGGACTGATGCGGCCGACACGTCATAGGCCCGAGCGGCAGCGGCAATACCGTCGCGCCGACCGGCCACGGCGAGGATGGTAGTAGGAACACTCGATGCGGCATCGATGGGCTGGCCGAACGATCGCGCCGGATCGACGACAATGTTCGCGCGCCGTCCTTGCGGCCACCAGAGCGAGGGAATACCTTGATCGTCGAACTCCACCGTTTTCAACAACGGTTCGATGATCTGACGAAATTCATATTGTCGACGGAACAGATTGAGCAGTCGCTCGCGTTGATTCCCGCTTTCATCGATTTCGACGACCTGGAAGAATATGTCTCGGCCATCGGTGCGAAACCGGGCGGTCGATAGGGGGCGATTTTCACCCATGATCTCACTCGCCAACTCGATCGCCGCGCGGACACGTTGAGGTGAGACTCCAAGACTGATGAATTCGTTTGCGATTCTGGCCTCCATGAGATCGCGGAAGCCCAAGTATATGCGTCCGTCGTCGAGATTGACTTGAGGCGTCCACAGCGGTTCGTACGGCTGGGCGCCGATATGATGGCCTCGAAGCCAGCGCGAAATCTTTGAAGGTGGAACGTGCAAGAGGCGCCCAGCCTCCGCAGGTGTATAAAGGCCTAAGCCGATCAACTCGCTCATCCAGCCTCCCGAACGCTATTGATTCGATTTACCCGGATCCTGTCAACAGCTCTGCGGAAGTCGACGTCAGCCGTTGCGCCTGAAATAGCCGCGACGGGTCTAATACCCGATCGCCGCCCCGTCGCTCCTCGGATCGGCGCCGCCGATGCGCAGGCCGCTCGCCGGATCGACGGTGATGCCGTGGGCATGGCCGGCCGTCTCGCTCCAGTCGCCCCAGCGATCGACCAGATGGCCGCGCCGCTCGAGGGCGTCGATCGTGCCGGGCGGGAAGCGGGCCTCCATGTGCAGCGTGTCGCGCGCCTCGAGCAGACCGAAGCGGCCCGAGAGGAAGCGCGGCGTCTCGAGCGCCTGCTGGATGTCGAGACCGTGGTCGATCATCGCGACGTAGGTCTGCAGGTGGATCTGCGGCTGGCCGTCGGCGCCCATGCAGCCGACCGCGGCCCAGAACTTGCCGTCGCGGAAGGCCAGCGAGGCGATCAGCGTGTGCAGCGGCGTCTTGCCCGGCTCGACCCTGTTCGGGCTCTTCGGGTCGAGCGAGAAGTAGGCCGAGCGGTTCTGCAGCACCACGCCGGTGCTGCCGGCCACGACCGCCGCGCCGAAGATGCCGTAGAGGGAATGGATCAGCGATACCGCGTTGCCCTCCTTGTCGACGGCGGCGATGTAGACGGTGTCGCCGGACAGGCTGCCGTACGACGGGATTCTGTCCCACGGCAGCGCGCGCGCCGGGTCGATCAGGCCGCGGCGCTCGTCGGCATAGGCCTTCGAGATCAGCCGCGCGGTCGGCACCTCGGCGAAGCGCGGGTCGCCGATGTGGCGGTCGCGGTCGTGATAGGCGATCTGCTTGGCCTGGACCATGAGATGCACGTAATCGGGCCCGAGGAACGGCCGGCTGCCAAGGTCGAACGGTTCGAGCAGGTTCAACATCTCGATGACCGCGAAGCCCTGCGTCGGCGGCGGCGTCTCGTGGATCGTCACGCCGCGATAGGTGCCGACGATCGACTCGCCCCAGCGCGCCTGTTGTGCCGCCAGATCGTTCGCGGTGAAGAAGCCGTCATTGGCTTGCGACCAGCGCACCAGCTCTTTGGCAACGTCGCCGTCGTAGAAGCCGCGATGGCCGTCGCACGCGATCGCCTCCAGCGTGCGGGCGAGGTTCGGGTTGCGCATCACCGGCCCGGCCGGCAGGAAGATCGCTGCGGCTTCCGGACTTTGCTCCAGCTCCGCCCGGGCGGCCTCGCGCCAACCCGCGAGCCGTGCCGTCACCGGAAATCCGTCGCGCGCATAGCCGATCGCGCTCTCGAGGCAGCGCTTCAGCGGCAGGCGTCCGTATGCGGCATGTGCCTCCGTCCAGCTCGCGACGGCGCCCGGCACGGTGAGCGTTCCCGGCAGGACACCGCGATAAGGGACCTCGGTGAGGCCGCGCTCGGCAAAGGCCTCGATCGTGCCGCCGGAAGTCGCGCGGCCGCCGCCGTCGATGTAGCGGACCTGCCCCGTCTTCGCGTCGTGGATCAGCCAGAACGCATCGCCGCCGATTCCCGTCATATGAGGATAGAGGACCGACAGCGCCGCGCTGGTGGCGAGCGCGGCGTCGACCGCCGAGCCACCGGCGCGCAGCACGTCCACGCCCGCGGCGCTGGCCAGCGAGTGCGGGGAGGTCACCATGCCGTTCGGCGCGAGGGTGGCGGGGCGGCCCGTGTGGATTTCCATCATCGCCAGCTCATAGGTCGTTTTCCGCGAGGTTGACAGGCCGCAGATTCCCCAACGTCGTGCCGCACGCACGGGCGGCCTGGACTATGATCCCGAGATGGACATCCATTCCTACCGTGACGGGCTGCGCGAGGGCGTGGCTTTCCTGCTGGTCGACAAGCGGGATCGCGTGTTGCTCGAGTGGCGCCCGGACGCGGACGGCAACCACACCGACGTGTTCTTTCCCAGCGGCTCGATCGAGATGAAGGACCATGGCCACGCCGGCCTCGACTATCGCGAGGTCGCGCTGCGGCGCGAGGTCGGCGAGGAGTTCCGGGGCGGCGTCTCCGTCGAGCGTGTCCGTTATCTGGGCGAGACCAAGGTGCCTGCCATCGGGCTTACGTTCTACGTCTACTGGGTCGAGGCCTGGTCGGGCGATCCGGGCGGCTGGACTTGGGAGGACGGTGCGCCGCATGCGCGGCTGCAATGGACTGCGCTCGATCAGGTCGAGAACGTCATCCCCTGGGATACCGGTGCGCTGATGGCGGAGATGTTGCGGACGGCGATGGGAGGCGACGGCGCCTGCCGCTGACGCCGGCAACGTTGGCGGCCCGTTGCCGTTACCCGCCTGCGATACCTGTCTTCCGTCCGGGAGAAACTCCATGGCTTTCAGGCCGACCCTGCTGGCCGCCGCGATCGGCAGCCTCCTTGCCTTCGGCGTCGGCGCGCAAACCGCCCCGACCGCGCCTGCCGCGATGGCATCCCATGATGGCCAACGACCCACCGCCGATACCGACCGCACCGAATCGACCGGCGATTTCAACGTCGCGGGCGACGTGGCGGCCACGGCCCTGATCGGCGCCAAGCTGCGTAACGACGACAAGGACGTCGTCGGCACGGTCGAAGACCTGTTCGTCGACGAGCGAGGCGCCATCACCACGGTGGTGGTTTCGGTCGGCGGCTTCCTCGGTCTGGGCGCGCGCAGTGTCGGGCTGAGGTGGCAGGATGTCAGACGAAGCCGCGACGGCGGCGCCGTCGTGCTGCTGACCCGGCTCGGCAAGGAAGAGCTGAAGGCCCTGCCGCCCTACGTCGCCCAGCTCCGCAGGCCGGCCCTCCGGGACCAGGCCGCCGCGCCGCGCTAAGGCCGCTCGGACGGCTCGTCGAACGGCTCGGGCCCACGCCGGCTGGGGCGGCGCGCGCCTTCCTCGCGGCGGATCGCCACCCGGCCGGTGCCGAGCTCGAGAAGGGTGCAGAAGTCGCCGAAGTAGTTCGGCAGCACGGACGCCACGATCGCCAGGACGATACTGGCCATCGTCCTGTGCGGGCGTCGCACCCGCGGCGGGAACTTGACGCGATAGCCTTCCTTGCGGGCCAGGCGCGCGAGGTCGCGCGGCAGCAGCGTGCTGGTGGCCCCAGCCTCGTCCGTCCGGCTGATCGACTGGATTTCGCATCCGCCGCGCATCGATGCCATGCACATCTTGATCGCCGCAGTCGCCGTCTGGGCTTCCTGCACGTGCGGCAGGATGTCGGAAGACGGCCATCGCATCACCAGCCGGTATTTCATGGCATCGGCTCGAACGGGCGGAGAGGACGGTTCCTGCACGTGCTGGCCTCAACGAATCCTTGCCTTCGCGGCCGCATAGAGATCGGCCCTCCTCCGGTACTGCTTGCGACCGGTCGCGGCCTGATGGAGCATCTGGCGCAACGCGGCGATCAGCTCGTCATAGCCCCGCGCGACCATCCCTTCCATGCCGTCGTTGCCCGGAAGCACCGCGAACGCCAGGGTGGCAGCCGGCTGGTCTGCCCCGTCCTTCGACCTGAACAGCTTGAACCGGATGGCGGCATTGCCGTGACCGAGATTGTCCAGGCCGGCGACGTCGACGAAATAGTCCGACAACCCGGTCCGCGGCGACAGGTCGCCAAGGTCTTCATCCTGCTTTGCCATCGCTTGCTCCCGCCACGGATCCCCGTCGGCACAATGGCCGCTCTGCGGGCTTCGGCAGGGTCTTGCCGCCCGACCCGAGCGGAATATGGGAAGAATGGCGCGCCCGAAGAGATTCGAACTCCTAGCCTTCTGATCCGTAGTCAGATGCTCTATCCAGTTGAGCTACGGGCGCGAAGCCGGAAGCCCTGTACGACAGGTTTCCGGCGAAGAGGGGCGGACCATAGTGAAACTGTCCCCACCTTGCAAGCGACACCGGCAAAACATCGCACGATTGCCCCCAAGTGGCTCTTTTCCTTCACAATTCGCTGCTTTTGCTTCAGGTTGGATTCCAGTAGCATGACAGCCCACGGTATTTGGGGGTCGGTGTCCTGATGTCTTCGGCGCGGGGGGAGTACGTGCCGGGACGTTGGCGGCGCCCAATAGATGTTGCCAAGGCAGTTTCGAGGCCACGTATGGCGCTAAGGCTCAGACGCTCTGTTTTCCTCCTTGCGGCGGTCGTTCTCGCCGGATGCGATCAAGGGGGATTTTCGGGGCAAGGCGGGCCGGTGGTGACGACCAGCGCGGGCGCCAGCCAGGCCGGGACGGTCAGCCAGACCGGGACGCAGACCGTCCAGACCAGGGTGCAGCAGCTTCGCGCCGACCAGTCGGCGCTCGCCGGGGGCATTGCCCAGCAGCAGCAGCAGCTCAACGCTACCCGCAACCAGATCAACGGCGACGCATCGGCCTATGGCGGCCTGGTGAGCTCGATCACCGCACGCCTGCAGGGCGGCACCACGCCCGGCAATCCCGAGCTGGTGGCGCAGTGGAACCAGGCGCAGGCGCGGCTCGACGCCGTGACCATGGGTATCGGCCAGCTCAACTCGCTCGCCAGCCAGGTGACGACCCAAGCCTCGGTCGCCGGCTACCTGATCGACAACATCCGCGCGACCTTCGCCGTCGGCGGCGCGGTCGAAGCGGATCATCGCAACCTGCGTGCGATCGAAGCGCAGACGGCCCGCTCGATCCAGGACGTCGACCGGCTGATCAGCGAGCTCAACAGCGAGATCGCCCGCCAGAACGCCTATCTCGCACGCGAGCGGTCCAACCTCGCCGCCTTGTCGTTCGGCATCGCCATGGGCCGCCTCGGCGGTCCGGGTCAGCAGCGCGCCCCGGGCGGCGGCATGCCGCGCCGCGTCGTGTCGGGGCCCGAGGCGATCGGCGCCCCGGTCCAGCTGAGCGCCGTCCCACGCTGAAGCTCTTTCGCCCTATGGCGGCCGCGATGCTGGCGTTGATCGCGCTCGTCGGCTCGGCAGCGGCGCAGCAGGCGGTGCTGTCCGATGGCGACCGCTTGGCGATCCGCGACGTGATCGGCCGGCAGGTCGAGGCCTTTGCCCGCGACGACGGCGAGGCGGCTTTCGGCTTCGCCTCGCCCACGATCCAGCGCCTGTTCGGCGGCGCCGAGATGTTCATGGAGATGGTCCGGCAGGGCTACAGGCCGGTTTATCGGCCACGCACCTTCGATTTCGTCGAGATCGTCGAGCTCGACGGCCGTCCGACGCAGAAGGTCCATGTCGTTGGCCCGGACGGCCGGCCGGTGATCGCGTTCTATCCGATGACGCAGCTTCCCGACGGCAGCTGGCGCATCGACGGCTGCTACCTGAAGGCCCCCGACGAGCACCAGGCCTGAGCGGCCAAGCACCGTGAACCGCGTACCGTGAACAAGGTTTCGCCCAAGGTGCTGGCGCTGCTGGCGACGCTGACGCTCGTCTGGGGCACCAACTGGCCACTGTTCGCCATCGCCCTGCGCGAGATGCCGGTGGCGACGTTCCGCACATTCGTGCTGACCACGGCGATCGCCACGCTCGCCCTGGTGATGCGCCTGCGCGGCGAGTCCTTCGCCGTCGCGCCGGGGCGCTGGCCGCGTCTCGTCGCCGCGTCGATGCTGAACATCACGATATGGAACGTCACGACGTCGCTCGCCGTCCTCCATATCCCGGCGGGCCACGCTTCCGTGCTGGCCTATTCCATGCCGCTGTGGGTGGCGCTGATCGGCTTCGTCGTCTTCCGCCAGCCGCTGACCGGCCGGCTGCTGCTCGCCCTGCTGATCGGTGCGGCGGCGATCGTGGCGCTGATGGCGCCGAACTTCGTGGCCTATGCGAGCGCACCGGCGGGCCTGTTCTGGGGGCTCTCCGCCGGTTTCTTCTGGGCGATCGGCACCTTCGTCATGAAGCGCACGAGCTGGCCGGGGATGGGTCTCTCGCTCACCTTCTGGCAGATCGCCGCCGCCTGGCCGCCGCTCGCGCTCGGCATGGTCGTGCTCGACGGCTGGCCGACGGCAATGCCTTCGACCGCCGCGATCCTCGCCACCGTCTACACCGGCGCAATCCCGATGGCGCTGGGCACGGCGACGTGGTTCACGCTGGTCAAGCTCCTGCCGACCCAGGTCGCCGCACTGTCCTCGATCGCCATTCCCATCGTCGCCGTCGTCAGCGGCATGATCGTCCTGCACGAACCGCTATCCGCCCTGCAGGCCATCGCGATCGGCTCGACCGTCGTGTCGCTGTGGCTCGCCCTGGTTCCCCGACGCGGCGCTTGACCGGCGGCGCTCGACGGGCAGGGGGGGCGATTCAGTCCCGCGCTTCCATGCCGGCGGCGGCGAGCAGCACGCGGGCGGCGTCGCGGGCGGCGCGCGCGACCGTCGGGTCGTTGCGCACCAGCGCGGCCGCGATGGCGCCGTCGACCAGCAGCAGGAGCTGCAGCGACAGGCCATCGGGATCGGCGACACCACCGCGGACCAGCAGGGCCCGGAACCACTGGCGGCGCATTTCCTTGAAGCGCAGCGCGATGGCATTGGCGGCGTGCCTGGGGTCCTTGAGCTCGGCCACGGCATTCACGAAGGCGCAGCCACGGAAGCCCTCGCCGGCAAAGGCCCGCTCGAGCCGGTCGAAATCGTCGAGGATCTGGCGCGCCGGCGGCTTGTCGGAGGTCGGGATCAGCCGGATGCGGCGCACGAGGTAAGCCTCGATCAGCGCGTCCTTGCTCGGATAGTGGTTGTACAGCGTGCGCTTGCTCACGCCGGCCTCGGCGGCGAGCGTGTCGACGCCGACCGCGATGCCCTGGCCGTAGAACAGCCGGTCGGCGGTCTCGAGAATCCGCTCGGACGTCGATTTCCTGGAAGCCATAGTACACAGATCTGTACACTTTTCTGCGGAAGAGCAAACTGGTCTGTGTAATGACCAATCGGACGATCCTCATTTCCGTTGCCGCGATGCTGAGCATCGCGATGGGACTGCGCCAGAGTCTCGGCCTGTTCCTCCAACCCCTGACCCGAGACCTGTCGCTTCAGGTCGCCGATTTCACCATCGCCGTGGCCGTCCAGAACGTCACCTGGGGCCTGCTCCAGCCGATCGCCGGCGCGCTCGTCGTGAGGCTCGGCTTCCGGCGGCTGATGACGGCGGGTGCGGCCTGCTACGTCTTGGGCCTCGTCGTGCTGGCCACCGCGCGCGGCGCGGTCGGGGTGACGGTCGGCGCGGGGGTGCTGATCGGTGCGGCACTGGCCTGCACCGCCTCGGCGATGGCGCTGGCCGTCGCCGCCCGGGCGGTGCCGGCCCGCGCCCGCAGCACCGTGCTCGGTGTGGTGACGGCGGCCGGCTCGCTGGGCTCGGTGCTCGCCGCCCCGCTTGGCCAGATCCTGTCGGAGGACCTGGGCTGGCGTGCGGGCGTCTGGGGTTTCGTCGCGCTGGCTTGCACGATGCTGCCGGCGGCATGGCTCGCCGGACGCATCGACCGGGTTCCTCTGCCGCCCCGCGAGACCGGCGCGCCCGCCGATGCTTCGGCCCGGGTCGCGTTGCGCGCAGCCTTCGCCAATAGCTCGTTCCTGATCATGGCCGGCGCCTATTTCGTCTGCGGGATGCAGCTCATCTTTCTCGCCACGCACCTGCCGTCCTATCTCACGCTGTGCGGCATGGATCCCATGTTGAGCGCCAAGGCCCTGGCAGTGATCGCTGCCTTCAACGTGGTGGGCAGCCTGTTCTTCGGCTGGGCGGGCGCGCGCTGGTCGAAGCAGGCGCTGCTGGGCGGGCTCTACATCGCCCGCTCGATCGTGCTTGCGGTCTATTTCGCCGCACCGCCCACGCCGCTCGGCACCCTGGTCTTCGCGGCTTGCATGGGCTTCCTCTGGCTCGGCGTCGGGCCGCTGATCTCCGGTGCCGTGGTCGAGATGTTCGGGCTGCGCTGGCAGGCCATGATCCAGGGGGTCGCCTTCATGAGCCATCAGATCGGCAGCTTCCTGGGCGCTTTGGGCCCCGGCCTGTTGTTCGACATGACCGGCACCTACGACCTCGCCTGGAAGCTCGGGGTCGGGCTCGGCCTCGCCGCCGGAACCCTTCAGCTCGTCTTCGCGGCGCCTTCCCCGCCGCCCATGAGGCGGCCTCCGCGGCTGGAGGCGGCGCCGGGCGCCGACTAGAATGGCGCGATGCGAGTCTTCCTCATCACCGGTGCGTCCTCCGGAATCGGCGCCGCAACCGCGCGCGCCGTTGCCGCCCCCCAAACCGCCATCGCGATCCATACGCGCAAGAATCGCGACGGTGCCGAGCGGGTGGCGCAGGCCGTCGGCGACGCCGGCGCCCAGCCCCTGATCGTCGAAGGCGATCTCGCCCAGCCCGGCACTGCGACGCGGCTGATCGAGGAGACGGCGGCGCGCTTCGGTCATGTCGATGCGGTCGTCAGCAACGCAGGCTTCGCTGACCGCCGGCTGATCGGCGAGATCGACCGCGCCGGCTGGGACGCCTCGCTCGCCGCCATGACCTCGGCCTTCTTCGAGCTGGCGACCGCAGCCAAGCCGTGGCTGATCAAGGCCGGCGCGAACGGACGGCTGGTCGGCGTGTCGTCCTTCGTGGCGCACGCTTTCGCGCGCGGGCTCATGACGTTTCCTTCATCCGCTGCTGCCAAGGCGGGCATGGAGGCGCTGGCCAAGGCGCTGGCGGCCGACATTGCCGCGTCGGGCGCGACGGTGAACTGCGTCGCGCCGGGCTTCGTCGAGAAGGATCCAGGCGGCCATATCGCCGTGCCGCGCGAACGCATGGCCAAGGTGAGCGAATCGATCCCCATGGGCCGCTACGCCCGCACCGCGGAGATCGCCGCGGTCATCGCCTTCCTCTGCTCGCCCGCCGCGAGCTACGTCACCGGCCAGACCATCCACGTCAATGGCGGCCTGACCTTATAGGCAGAGGCTACTTCGCCAGCCCGGTCAGCTCGAGGCTCAGCGCGCGCAACCGTCCCCGCGCCTCGGGATCGTCGGCCTGTGCGTTGGGGCGGGCTTGGGCCATCACGTTGAAGTAGAGGCCGCTCCTGCCATCGAGCTTGGGCGAGACGGCCAGCTGCAGGATGGCGTCCGCGCCCGTCTCGACGCTGCTGATCGGGGCGGTGCCCGACTGACGCACCATGGTGGTGTTCATGTAGGTGGAGGGATGGAGGCAGTTCACCGTCACGCCCGATCCCTGCAGCTCGCGCGCCAGGTCGACGGTGAACAGGACCTGCGCCAGCTTGCTCTGGCGGTACGCGCGCGTGCCGTCGTAGCCCTTGGTCAGCATCGGGTCGTCGAAGTCGATCGCCTGCTGGCCGGCCGAGGAGACGTTCACGATCCGCGCCGGCGCGCTTGCCGTCACGAGCCGCAGCAGCAGATGGGTGAGCAGGAAGCCCGCGAGGTAGTTGACCGCGAAACGCAGCTCGTGGCCGTCGGCGCTCTCCTGCCGGCCGGAAACGGCGCCCACCGAACCGATGCCGGCGTTGTTGATCAGCAGCGGCAGGCGGTCGGTCTCCTGCTCGACTCGGTCGGCAAGCCGCCGCACCTCGGCGAGCGCGGCGAGGTCAGCCTGGAGGAAGGTGGCTTTGCCGCCGGCCGCTTCGATCTCGCGAACCAGCGACTGTCCCCGCTCGGCACTGCGGCCATGGACGAGCACGCGCCAGCCGCCGGCGGCCAGCCGCTTGGCGACGACGCGGCCGACGCCGTCGGTCGCGCCGGTGACGAGAGCGGTCTTCGCTGCAGCCATTCGGTTTCCTCCTCGAAGCAGCCAAACGAAAACGGCGGGACAATGTCCCGCCGCCGTATCGTCGATCCGTCGCCGGCCTAGAGGTGCTTCAGCACGTTCTCGGCGGCCGACACCTCGAAGGCGCCGGGCTTCTCGACGAACAGGTCCTTGATGACGCCGTTGTCGACGATCATGGCGTAGCGCTGGCTGCGCACGCCCATGCCGTTCTTGGTGAGATCCATGCTGAGGCCCATGGCGTTGGTGAATTCCGCCCCGCCGTCGCCCAGCATCATGACCTTGTCGCCGGCCTTCTGCTCCTTGCCCCACGCGCCCATGACGAAGGCGTCGTTGACCGAGATGCAGGCGATCGTGTCGACGCCCTTGGCCTTGATCTTGTCGAACTCCGACACGAACCCGGGCACGTGCTTGGCCGAGCAGGTCGGGGTGAAGGCACCCGGCAGCGCGAAGGCCACGACCTTCTTGCCCGGCGCGAAGAGCTCTTCGGTGGTGATCGCCTTGGGGCCTTCCGGACCCATCATCCGCAGTGTGGCGCTGGGCACCTTGTCGCCGACCTTGACCATGTTCCTACTCCTCTTGTCTCTCGCGGTTCAGAAATTCCGGCAAGGTCGGCGACGTCCGTTTCCGGACTACAGGTGCTTCAGCACGTTCTCCGCCGTGGACGCCTCGAAGGCCCCCGGCTTCTCGGCGAAGAGCTGCTCGATCTTGCCGTCCTTGACGATCATGGCGTAGCGCTGGCTGCGCACCCCCATGCCGTTCTTGGTCAGGTCCATCGACAGGCCCATCGCCTTGGAGAACTCGCCCGAGCCATCGGCCAGCATCAGGATCTTGTCCCCGACATTCTGGTCCTTGCCCCAGGCACCCATCACGAAGGCATCATTGACTGAAATGCACGCCACCGTGTCTACGCCCTTGCCCTTGATCGCTTCGATGTTGGCCAGAAAACCTGGCACATGCTTGGCGCTTCAAGTGGGAGTGAACGCCCCCGGCAGTGCGAAGGCCACGACCTTCTTGCCGGGTGCAAACAGCTCCTCCGTCGTCATCGTCTTCGGACCCTCCGGGCCCATCATCCTCAGCGTCGCGCTGGGGATCGTATCGCCAACATTGGCCATTTGTGTCTCCGCTCCTGGCAGTTAGACGGGCGGACCCTAGGACGAAACGGCGGTTTCTGTCCATCGGCGTGCCGTCGTTCGACGGCCATCCCTTTGACCTCCTTGATCTTTGGCCGGACAATCCCCATGGATTCGGGGGAACATAAAATCATGCCCTCCAACAAGCCTGCCGCCACCCTCGTCGGCCGCTTCCTGGTCGCCGCGCCGTCCATGCCGGACGAGCGTTTCCAGCGGAGCGTGGTCTTCATGTGCAAGCATGACGACGACGGCGCGCTCGGCATCATCGTCAACAACAAGGTCGACGACCTGCCGCTCGCCCAAGTCTACAAGCAGCTCGGCATCGACGCACCGCACGCCGCGGCGCGCCAGCCGGTGCTGTTCGGCGGCCCGGTCGAGACCGCGCGCGGCCTGGTGCTGCACTCGGCCGACTACAAGCGCGACGAAACGATGCTGATCGAAGGCGGCCTGGCGCTCACCGCCTCGCTCGAGATCCTCAAGGACATGGCGGGCGGCGGCGGCCCGCAACAGGCGTGGCTGGCGCTCGGCCATTCCGGCTGGTCGCCCGGCCAGCTCGACCGCGAGCTGCAGGACAATGCCTGGCTGGTGGTCGATGCCGATGCCGCGCTGGTGTTCGATCCCGACCTCGATGCCAAGTGGCAGCGCGCGCTCGACCGTCTCGGCGGCAAGTTCGACCCGGCCTTCTATTCGCATCAGGTGGGACGCGCTTAGGAAGTGCATCGACACTGAAGTGTGCGACCGTCGATTGCGCTCGCCAATCCACCGGCAATAGGCCTATAGCGGACCTGCACCTCCGCGAACCCTCCCTTGGCGAAGGTGCTGCGTACCCGGGACGCCGTTACCCTCCCGACCCCATCGGGACCGACGGCGTCCCGCTCTCGTTTCAGCCTCGATGGACCGCGCGCATCCTGCGCGCCTCATGATCATGAGGCGCGCAGGATGCGCGCGGT
>CAMFJT010000053.1 GCA_945957125.1 uncultured Rhodospirillales bacterium
CCACCATGTCCTCGACCGAGTTCAACGAGGACAGCGAGAGCAAGCGGCCGACGGTGCAGGTCGGCGATCCGTTCGTTGAGAAGCTGCTGCTCGAGGCCTGCCTCGAGCTGATGGCGACCGACGCAATCGTCGCCATCCAGGACATGGGCGCGGCCGGCCTCACCTCCTCCTCGTTCGAGATGGCGGCCAAGGGCAGCCTTGGCCTCGAGATGGCGCTCGACAAGGTGCCGATGCGCGAGACCGGCATGAATCCCTACGAGCTGATGCTCTCCGAAAGCCAGGAGCGCATGCTGATCGTGCTCAAGCCCGGCCGCGAGGAGCAGGCGCGCGCGATCTTCGAGAAGTGGGAGCTCGACTTCGCGGTGATCGGCCATCTCACCGACACCGAGCGCATGGTGCTGACCTGGCACGGCGACGTGGTCGGCAACATCCCGATCCCGCCGCTGGTCACCGAGGCGCCGATGTACGAGCGGCCGTGGACGCCGACCGCACGGCCGGCCGTGCTCGATCCCTCGGCGGTGCCGGCGCCCAAGGACTGGAACGCCGCGTTGCTGCAGCTCATGAGCAGCCCCGATCTCGCGAGCAAGGCGTGGATCTGGCACCAGTACGATCATCTGATCATGGGCAACACCGCCCTCCGGCCGCAGGACGGCGACGCCGCCGTGGTGCGCGTGCCGGGCGGCCACAAGGGCCTCGCGATGACCTCGGACTGCACGCCGCGCTACGTGCAGGCGCATCCCGAGACCGGCGGCCGGCAGGCCGTGGCCGAGGCGTGGCGCAACATCACCGCGACCGGCGCGCGGCCGCTCGCCGTCACCGACAACATGAATTTCGGCAACCCGCAGAAGCCCGAGATCATGGGCCAGTTCGCCGGCGCCATCACCGGCATGGCGGAGGCCTGCAAGGCGCTCGACTTCCCCGTCGTCTCGGGCAACGTCTCGCTCTACAACGAAACCGAGGGCCGGCCGATCCTGCCGACGCCGACCATCGGCGCGGTCGGCGTGATCGAGGACATCGGCAAGACCGTCGGCTCGCGGCTGACGCAGGCCGGCCTGGCGATCATCCTGATCGGCGACACACAGGGCTGGCTCGGCCAGTCGATCTATCTGCGCGAGCTTCACGGCCGGGAGGAAGGCGCACCGCCGCCCGTCGATCTCGCGGCCGAGCGCCGCAACGGCGACTTCGTGCGCGGCCAGATCGACGCGCGCCGCGTCGCCGCCTGCCATGATCTGTCCGACGGCGGCCTGCTCGTCGGCCTGGCGGAGATGTGCATCGCCGGCGGCACCGGCGTGACGGTCAAGGCGCCGGCCGGAACGGCCGTTCCGTCGCACGCGTTTTTCTATGGCGAGGATCAAGCCCGCTATCTCATCGCCACCGGCTCGGGCGACGATGTGCTCGCGGCGGCCGCGGCAGCCGGCGTGCCGGCCGTGAAGCTCGGTTACTCGGGCGGTGCGTCGCTGATCGTCGAGGGCCTGGTCTCGCTGCCGCTGGCCGAGATCAAGGCAGCCCACGAGGACTGGCTGCCGACCTACATGAACGCCGCAGAATAGGGGTTTTGACGCAATGCCGATGGCCGCAGAAGACATCGTCGCCCTGATCAAGCAGGGCATCCCGGGTGCCGAGGTCGAGATGCAGGACCTCGCCGGCGACGGCGACCATTGGGCCGCCACGGTCGTTTCGCCGGCCTTCGCCGGCAAGACCAAGATCCAGCAGCACCAGATGGTCTATGGCGCGCTGGGCGGGCGGATGGGCGGAGTCCTGCACGCGCTCAAGCTGACCACCATGGCGCAGAAGCCCTGACCGCCCTATATTGGCCGTCATATCCTTGGGAGTTCCAGACATGAGCGACGTGTTCGACCGCATTCGCGACGAGATCGGCAAGAACGACGTGCTGCTGTTCATGAAGGGCACGCCGGTGTTCCCCCAGTGCGGCTTCTCGGCCGCGGTGGTCGACGTGCTGAGCCAGCTCGGCGTGAAGTTCCACGGCATCAACATCCTGGCCGACGGCGATCTGCGCCAGGGCATCAAGGAATTCAGCCAGTGGCCGACGATCCCCCAGCTCTACGTCAAGGGCGAGTTCGTCGGCGGCTGCGACATCGTCCGCGAGATGTTCGAGACGGGCGAGCTCGAGCAGCTCATGAAGGAAAAGGGCGTCTCGCTGGCCCACGCGGCGTAGGGCCGTTCTTACCATTCTTGCACCGCGCGGGCTCTCGCGCCTCTGAAGGCGCCGCCGCCCGCCACGTGTTTGCTCACGCAAACACGTAAGACGCCATCGACAGGTTGCCGGACGTGAAGCTGCGGTGCAGCGGCCGGCCCTTGGCGCCCTCGCCTGCCGCGCCATAGGCGACATGCAGCGGCAGGAAGTGCTCGTCGGTCGGATGGGCTTCCTTGGCATACGGCGCCGCGCTTCGATAATTCGCCAGCGCCGCCTCGTCGCCCGCCTCGATCTTCTCCGCGACCCAGTCGTCGAACGCCCTGGCCCACGGCTCGGGCTTGGTGTCGTGCTGGCCGCGCATCAGGCGGCGGAGATTGTGGGTGGCGCTGCCGCTGCCCATCACCAGCACCCCCTCCTCGCGCAGCGGCGCCAGCTTGCGGCCGAGCGCGATGTGATCGGCCGGCGTGGCGTAAGGCTGCACCGAAAGCTGGAAGATCGGGATGTCGGCCTCGGGCCAAGCCAGCAGCGCCGGCACCCATGCGCCGTGGTCGAGGCCGTACGTCGGATCGACCGCCGCGCCGGTCAGGGCCGCGACACGCGCGGCCAGCGCCGGCGCACCGGGAGCGTCGTAGTGCAGCCGGTAGAGCGCTTCGGGGAAGCCGTAGAAATCGTGGATCGTCTCGGGCCGTGCATTGGTCGAGACGGCCGGGCGCTCGGTATTCCAGTGCGCCGACACCGCTACGATCGCCTTCGGGCGCGGCAGGATCTCGCCGAGCGTTGCGAGGAAGGCGCGCGCGGGCAGACCCTGTTCCAGATAGAGCATGGGCGACCCATGCGACACGAAGACGGACGGCATCGACATTGCTTCAATCCTCACACAACATCTGAATTTCGCAAGGCAACGAGGTGGTCATGATCGGTTGGCAGAGGGCGACGGCGGTCGCGGCGATGATTTGGGGGGCGATGGCCGCGCCCGCGATGGCGGAGACCACGCTGCGCATGGTGCCACATGCCGACATCAAGATCCTCGACCCGGTCTGGACCACCGCCCTGATCACGCGGAACTTCGGCTACATGGTCTTCGACGTGCTGTTCGCCAAGGACGCGGACCTCAGGATCCAGCCGCAGATGGCCGAGGGCTACAAGCTGTCCGACGACAAGCTCACCTATACCATCACGCTGCGCGACGGGCTGGTCTGGAGCGATGGCACGCCCGTCACCGCCGAGGATTGCGTCGCTTCGATCAAGCGCTGGGGTGCGCGCGATGCGTCCGGCCAGCTCCTGCTGCGGGAAACCAAGGAGCTCAAGGTCGTCGATCCGAAGACCTTCGAGATCGTGCTCAAGCAGCCGTTCGGGCTGGTGATGGACGCGCTGAGCAAGGTCTCGTCCAACGTGCCGTTCATGATGCCCAAGCGCATCGCCGAGACCGATCCGAACAAGCAGATCACCGAGTTCGTCGGCTCGGGCCCGTTCATCTTCAAGCAGGACGAGTGGAAGCCCGGCGAGAAGATCGTCTACGTCAGGAATCCGAAATACAAGCCGCGCAGCGAGCCGCCCTCGATGCTGGCCGGCGGCAAGGTCGCCAAGGTCGACCGGGTCGAATGGCTCGCCATCCCCGATCCCAACACCGCGGCCAACGCCCTGCTGGCCGGCGAGATCGACCTGATCGAATCGCCGCCGCCGGACCTGTTCCCGATCTTCAAGGGCGACAAGAACGTCGCGCTCTATGGCTGGAACGCGACGGGCAGCCAGATCGTCATGCGCTTCAACCATCTCCAGCCGCCGTTCAACAACCTGAAGATCCGCCAGGCCGCGATGTACGCCCTGGCGCAGGAACCGATGCTGCAGGCCCAGGTCGGCGATCCCGAGATCTACAAGGTCTGCAACGCGCCGTTCATCTGCGGCACGACCTACGGCAAGGAGTACGGCGACCTTCTGATCAAGCCGAACCTCGACAAGGCGAAGGCCCTGCTCAAGGAGGCGGGCTATGACGGCACCCCGGTCGTGATGCTGCATCAGACCGACCTCCAGTCGTCGAACAACGTCCAGCCGGTCGCCAAGCAGCAGCTCGAGAAGGCCGGCTTCAAGGTCGATATGGTCGACTCCGACTGGCAAACGGTGGTCTCCCGCCGCGCCCGCAAGGAGCCGCCGGCCCAGGGCGGGTGGAACATCTTCTTCACCACCAACATCACCCTCGACAGCGACAATCCGGGCACCAACTCCTACGCCGCCGGCACTTGCGAGAAGGCATGGTTCGGCTGGCCCTGCGACACCGAGATGGAGAAGCTGCGCGACGCCTTCCTGCACGCCACCGATCCGGCGAAGCAGAAGGAGCTGGGCTTTGCCATCTCCGACCGCGTGATCGACCAGGCCTTCTATGCCCCGGTCGGCCAGTACAAGGCCTTCGGCGCCTATCGCAAGGACCGGCTCGACGGGTGGTTGCCCGGCCCGGTGCCGGTGCTCTGGAACATCAGCAAGAAATAGGCAGCGACGAGCGACTTTATTCCCCGACAACGCCATGTCAGTCTCTGTGCAAACAGGGCTTGGCAACGAAAAGGGGAAGCGATGCGCAACCTGCGACGACTGGTGGCGGCAGCCGCCTGCCTCGGCGTGCTCTCGGCCGTCCCGGCAACGGCGGAAAGCACGCTGCGTCTGGTGGCGCACTCCGACCTGAAGGTGCTCGATCCGATCTGGACGACCGCGTTCATCACCCGCAACCACGGCTACATGATCTACGACGTGCTCTTCGCCAAGGACGCGAAGGGCGATGTCCAGCCGCAGATGGTCGACAAGTACGAGGTCTCCCCGGACAAGCTGACCTGGACATTCACCTTGCGGCCCGGCCTCGAATGGACCGACGGCAAGCCGGTGACGGCCGAGGACTGCGTCGCGTCGATCCGGCGGTGGGCAGCACGCGACGCGCTCGGCCAGCAGCTCATGGGGGCCGCCGGCGAGCTCAAGGCGCTCGACGACAAGAGCTTCCGCCTTACGCTGAAGGAACCGTTCGGCCTGGTGCTCGACGCGCTCGGCAAGCCGTCGTCCAACGTGCCGTTCATGATGCCCAAGCGCGTCGCGGAAACCGATCCCAACAAGCAGATCGACGACTACACCGGCTCGGGCCCGTTCATGCTCAAGCGCGACGAATGGAAACCCGGCGAGAAGATCGTGTATCTCAAGAACCCGCGCTACAAGCCGCGCGACGAGCCGCCATCGATGCTGGCGGGCGGCAAGGTCGCCAAGGTCGACCGCGTCGAGTGGCTCGCCATCAGCGATCCCGCCACGGCAGCCAATGCGCTGATCGCCGGCGAGATCGACATCATCGAGGTGCCTCCGCCGGACCTCTTCCCGATGCTGAAGGCGGACAGGAACATCGCCCTGTTCGGCTGGAACCAGGCCGGCAGCCAGATCATCATGCGGATGAACCACCTGCATCCGCCGTTCGACAACCTCAAGGCGCGGCAGGCGCTGATGTACTCGATCGCGCAGGAGGACTTCCTGCGGGCGCAGGTCGGCGATCCGGAGATCTACAAGGTATGCAACGCCCCGCTGGTCTGCGGCTCGAAGTTCGAGAAGAGCTACGGCGACCTGCTGATCAAGCCCGATTTCGAGAAGTCGAAGGCGCTGCTGAAGGAGGCCGGCTACGACGGCAAGCCGATCGTGATGATGCACCAGACCGACCTGCAGTCGTCCAACCAGCTCCCGGCCGTCGGCAAGCAGCTGCTGGAGCGGGGCGGCTTCAAGGTCGACGTGCAGTCGACCGACTGGCAGACCGTCGTCTCCCGCCGCGCCCGCAAGGAGGCGCCGGACAAGGGTGGCTGGAACGTCTTCTTCACCACCACCACGACGGTCGATGCCGACAATCCGGCCGCGAACTCCTTCTCGAGCGGCGGCTGCGACAAGGCATGGTTCGGCTGGCCGTGCGATCCGGAGATCGAGAAGCTGCGCATGAGCTTCGCGCGCGAGACCGATCCCGAGAAGCAGAAGGCGATCGCCCTCGCCGTCTCCGACCGGATCATGGACCAGGCGCAATATGTCGTCCTCGGCCAGTACAAGGCATTCGGCGCCTATCGAAAGGACCGCATCGACGGCTGGCTGCAGAGCCCCGCCGCGGTGTGGTGGAACATCAGCAAGAAGAACTGACCGAAGGTCCGGCAAGGTTATCGTCCTGGGCGAGGCGAAGGATCTGGCGCCCGGGTGTAACCCTTCGCTTACGCCCGGGACGACGGACAGCTACGCCGCCCGCGCCAGCGGCGCTTCGGCATGCCAGCGCAGCGCGGCCTCCGCGACCCGCTTGCCGAGCGCCTGGGCGGTGCGGAACTCGCTTGCGCCGATGCCCTCGTTACCCTGGTCGGCATTGGCCTGCGCCATGACGCCGAGCGAGGCACCGGTGCGGTTGAGATCGTCGCTCGAGCCCTTGGAATGGTTGTTGCCGGGCGCCAGGCCGAGGCCGACCCAGACCATGCCGTGCTGCTGGGCGAGGGTCAGGAGCTGGTAGAGCGTGTTCTGCTTGTCGCCACCCCACGAGGCGGAAACGGTGAAGCCGGCCGCCAGCTTGTCCTGCCACGAGCGCGCCATCCACTTCCGCGACGTCCAGTCTTTGAACTTGGCGAAGTCGGCGCTCACGCCGCCCATGTAGGTCGGGCTGCCGAAGACGATGGCGTCGGCGGCGTCGAGCTCGGCCTCGCGCGCCTCGGCTTCGGTGGTGGGCACGAGGGTCGTCTTGACGCCAGCAACTTCCCGCGCACCCGCGGCAACGGCCTCGGCGATGGCCTGGGTATGGCCGTAGCCCGAGTGATAGACGATCGCGACGGTGGTCATTTCAGTCTCCAATCAGAAGCAAATTACTTCACGTAACTGGACACATCTGGGTGGCGCACTATATCTCCGCTAGTAGGTACCGAATCGTAACCTTTGGAATTTTTGCCATGACCGAAGCCCATGCCTCGGAAAGTCAGGAGAGCGGCGGCGCCGCCTGCCCCATGGACTACATCCTGCGCATGCTGATGGGTCCGTGGACGACCTATATCGTCTACAACCTGCGGACCTTCGGGCCGCAGCGCTTCGGCGAGCTGAAGCGCAGGGTGAACGGAATCTCGGCCAAGATGCTGACCGAGCGCCTGCGCACCCTCGAAGGCGCCGGGCTGGTCAAGCGCGACTACGAGGCGACGATCCCTCCCAAGGTGACCTATTCCCTCACCGTTCGCGGCCACGAGCTCGACGGCGTCCTGGGAAGCCTGGCGGAAGTCGCGATCCGCTGGCAGGCCGAAGACGCCGCGGCGAAGGCCAGCCGGACCGCCGAGCTGAAGGCGGCGTAGGTCTTGTGCTGGGACCGCGCCACGCCGTGGCGCTCATGGTCGTGATATGAGCGCCACGGCGTGGCGCGGTCCCAGCAATGAACGGCTTACCCCGGCACGTTGAAGTGGCCCTTCACGAAGGTGAGGTCCACGAAGGTCCGGGGATCGGCGTCGCGTGCCACCTGCCCCTGGCTCTGCCAGAGCTGGACCTGCTTGTGGATGTCACCGACATCGAGCCGGCCCTGCGGGTCGATGAACGGCAGGCCGGCCGCGACCAGCGCCGGCGTCTGCTTCAGCGCCGCGGCAAGGATCGCCAGCATCTCGTCATAGCCCGGCCCCGGGACGATCTTGCCGTTCTCCCGCTTGCCGAATGCCGTATCGTAGGCGGCCGCGCCGCGGACATAGCCGGCGATGAACTTTTCGACCAGCGGCCGGCGCTCGGCGATCGTCTTGGGTGCGGTGAACACGCCGCCGAGCTGCCACGGCGCCTCGTCGCCCACCCAGGCAAGCAGGTGCCCGCCCACTTCCGCCTCGACCTGCCGCCATGTGGTCACCGGCCAGATCGCGCCGTCGACCGTGCCGCCCTTGAACGCCGCCGCCATGTTGGGCAGCGAGTTGAGCGGCACCATGGTGATGCTCTTGGTGTCGACGCCGTGCTTGTGCGCCACCACCTCGATCGAATAGTGCATCGAGGAGCCGGCCGTGGTCATCGCGATGCGCCGGCCGGCGAGATCTTTGATCGAGCGCACGCCCGCGTCCCATGCGGCATTGGTGACGGCGATGGCGACCAGCGGATAGCCCGCCTTCTCCGCGCTCTGCGCGGCGATCACCTTCAGCCCGCCCTTGGCGGCAAGATTGTAGAAGCCGGCCGTGAAGGCGGTCATGCCGAAATCGGCATCGCCCGACACGACGGCCAGCGGCGGCTGGGTCGCGGCGGTGAAGTCCTTGATCGTCAGGTCGAGGCCGGCCTCCTTGAACCAGCCCTTCTCGAGCGCGATGAACACCGGCCCGGACGAGGACAGGCGCAGCAGCGCGATCGAGGCCTTGGCGAGGTCTTGCGCCCGCGCAGCCTGCACGAGCGGCACCGCAGCCATCGCGCCCAATGCGGCACGACGCGTCAAACGAACCTTGGACAACACATCCTCCCGTCAGCCTTGGCGAGCCCGAGGCCCGCGATCCGGCGGGACTCTACTTCTTGGTCACGCCCCAGAACACCGTCACGGGGGCCAGCGGCGTGGGATATTGCACCTTGTCGCTGGCAGCGCTCACGCCAAACCATTCGCCGAGCGGCACGTGGGTGCCGACCTGCATGGCATAGATCTGCACGGCATCGGCCGCTGCCTTCTTCTCTGGCAGCGATTCGGCTTTCACGAAGTTGTCGCGCAGCTTTTCCATCTTCTCGTCGCACGGCCAGCCGGCGCGGGCCTTGTCGCAGGTCGCGATCAGGTATGGCGTCATCAGCGGATCCAGGATGTCGAGCTGGACCCAACTGGTGCCGAACGCGTTCCAGCCGCCCTCTGACGGCGGCCCCTTCTTCGTGGTGAGCCGGGTCACCATGCTCTGCCAGTCCATCGGCTGGACCTCGACCTTGAAGCCGGCCTTCTCGAGCTGCGCCTTGGCGACCGGCGCGATCTGCTTGATCACGCCAAGATCGGTGGGCTGGGGCATCACGACCGGCGTGCCGTCGTACTTGGCCTCGGCCAGCAGCTCCTTCGCCTTGGCGTAGTTGCCCTCGATCAGCCCGTCCATGCCGGCGGTCGAGGCAAGCGGCGAGTCGCAGGTGAACAACGCCTTGCAAACCCGGTAGAAGCGCTTGTCGCCGATATTGGCCTCGAGCACCTCGGGCTGGCTGAGCGCATAGGCTGCCGCCAGTCGGATCTTCGGATCGTTGAACGGCGGCTGCAGCCAGTTCGGGCGGAACACGAACTGGTTGGAGACTGTCCCCTTCACGACCTTCAGGCCCTTGGTTTTCTCGATGACCGGCACATGGTCGAAGCTCGGGCTCTCGATCATGTCGATCTCGCCGTTGATCAGCGCATTGAGCTGGGTCTCGGCATCGGGAATCCAGATCCATTCCACCGTGTCGAGCTGGACGACCTTGCCGCCCGACAAGCCCGACATCGGCTCGGACCGCGGCTTGTACTTCTTGTTCTTGTGGAAGGTGAGCTTCTCGCCCGGCTTCCAGTCGGCCTTGGCGAGCGTGAACGGCCCCGAGCCGATCATCTCGTCGATCTGCTTGAACGGATCGGTCTCGGCGATCCTCTTGGGCATCATGAAGGGCACCACGACCGACGGCTTGCCGAGCGCCTCGAGCAGCGGCCCGAACTTCTCCTTGAGCACGATCTGGAAGGTCTTCGCATCGACGATCCTGTAGTCGGCTCCATAGGAGGCGAGCTTCTGGCCCATCGAATCGCGCGCCGACCAGCGCTTCAGGGATGCGACGCAATCCTCCGCCGTGACCGGCTTGCCGTCGTGCCATTCGAGGCCGTCGCGCAGGGTGAATGTCCAGGTCAGGCCGTCGTCGCTGGTCTTCCAGCTCTCGACCATCTGCGGCTTGACCGAGAGCTTCTCGTCGACCGCGAACAGCGTGTCGTAGAGCATGTAGCCGTAGTTGCGCGTGATGTAGGCACCGCTCCAGATCGGATCGATGATCTTGACATCGGAATGCATGACCACCTTCAGCGTCTGCGCCGAGGCGATGGGAGCCGCCGACAGGGCGGCGAATGCCGCCGCCGATGCCATCAGGAAACGACGCATGAGGAACCTCCTTCAGAGCTTGTAGACGCGGCTCGCCGTGCCCGAGAACAAGGCGGTCTTCTCGTCGGACGATGCCTTGGCGGAGATCCGCTTGAAAGCATTCCACAGCACGCCATAGCCGGACGTTATCTTGTCGACGGGAAAATTGCTCTCGTACATGCAGCGGTTCACCCCGAACAGCTCTATGCAAGTTTCGACCCACGGCCGGAACGCCTCGGCCAGCTCCTGCGAGCCCGGCGGGGTGGGGCGCTGGTAGAAGTCGAACCAGCCCATCGCCATGCCCAGCCCGCCGACCTTGACGACGACGTTCTGCCGTTTGGCGAGTTCGATCATCGACTTTTTCCACGCCGCCCGTACCTCGTCATGACGGCCGGCATAGCCGGCATAACCCAGCGGGCCGCCGACATGGTCGAGGACGATCGCGGTGTCGGGAAAGGCATCGGCGAGATCGGCGATCTCGGCGAGCTGCGGATGGTAGAGCCAGGCGTCGAAGGTCAGGTCGCGCTTGGCCAGCTCCTTGAATCCTTCGCGCCAGGTCGGGTCGCGCGTCAGCTCCGGCGTCGGATCGGTGCGCGAGTTGCGGATGCCGGGATCGGCGTCCCAGCCGGTCTGGTGGCGAGTGCCCTTGAAGCGGCCGTTGCCGGCGGCGATCTGGGCGTCGAACACCGCCCCTGCCTTCGCGCCCAGGCGCAGGTCCACATGACTGACGATGCCCGCACAGGCGCGCAGGTTGCCGTAGAGGCCCGACGCGCTCATCGCCGCCACGCCGTTGGCAAACTCGGTCTCGCCGATGCAGCGCAGCTCGGCCGGGCCTTCCTTGCGGTACATCGAATGGCAGTCGACGAACACCGTCGCCACGATGTTGTGGCCGGTCTTCGTGTCGGCCAGCAGGTCGTGGAACAGGTAGTCGTTGCCGGTGCGCTGCCACAGATGATGGTGCGGATCGACGATCGGCAGCTCGGGCTCGAGCGCCGGCTCGCTCACCTTGGCGACCCATGCGAGGTCAGGGTTCATGACGTTGCCCAGGCTTTCGGCTTCTTTGGCCATCGTTTCCTCCGTTGGTTACAGGACAGGCTGCTCGGCGATCATCGATACGTGCGCCGCGATGACCTTCCAGCCGACATCGGGGAAGCGCACCCAGGTCTGCATCTGCCGGCCGGTCATGTCGCGACCGCGCACCTTGTAGACCAGGGTGACGGTGGCGATGTCCCGTCCGATCGTCACGATGTCGAGCCGCAGGCGCTTCTCCTTGGTGCCCGGCCCAGGCGGCCGCGCCGTGCGAAAGGCATGGATGCGGTCGAAGCCGTAGCCGTGCTCATGGTTGGCGAGACGGATCGTATGCGGGCTGTTCCAGAAGGTGGCGTCGAGCACCTCGACGTCCTTGTCGATCAGCGCCTGCTCGTAGCGCTCGAACAGCGCCCTCACCTCTTCGACCACCTCCGGTATGTTCGCCGTCTTGTCCGTCACGCTGCACGCTCCTTCGCCGGATTTCCGACCACCGTGGCACCGGCCCGCACATCGCGCGTGACCACCGCGCCGGCGCCGATGACGGCGTCGTCGCCCACCGTCACGCCGGGAAGGACGATCGCGCCGCCGCCGATCCAGACATTGGCGCCAATCCTGATCGGCCGCCCGAATTCCAGCCCGGCGCGGCGCTGTGCCGGATCGCGCGGATGGTCGGCGGTGAGGATTTGCACGCCCGGGCCGATCTGCGTGCCGTCGCCGATCGTGACGTTCACCACATCGAGGATCACGCAGTTGAAGTTGAGGAACACGCCCTTGCCGAGGCGGATGTTGT
Source organism: uncultured Rhodospirillales bacterium (assembly GCA_945957125.1). Lineage (GTDB taxonomy): Bacteria > Pseudomonadota > Alphaproteobacteria > Reyranellales > Reyranellaceae > Reyranella. The sequence goes on from CAMFJT010000053.1 coordinate 12,005, forward strand.
AGCCGTAATCGCAATGGAACGGCGGCCGGACATAGGCGCCTTCGCCGACCTCGGCCAGCATCTCGCGCAACAGGACGCGATACTGGTCCTGCGTGCGGGCGATCGAGGCATTGTAGCGGTCCATCCATTCGGCGACGCGCCGTGCGTCGGCCGCGAGTTCCTCGCCGGTCGCGCGGTACAGTTCTCCGGCCAGCATCTTCTGCTTCTCGCTCGCCACATTGCCTCCCCGGGCCGCGGCGCTCAGCTCGCCTGCCCCTCCAGCGCGCGGGCCACCGCGACGAGTGTCGCATCGCTGCCGCGCGGCCCGATGATGGACAGGCCGATAGGGAGGCCGTCAACCGTGCTGCCCGGGAGGCTGACCTGCGGATGGCCGGCCAGCCCGCCCTGCGCACAGAGGCAGGTGATCCGATCGCGCAGCGGATCGAGCACCGAGAGCGGCTGGCCGACGAGCGGGGCGGGAAACGGCGTCGTCGGCAGGCACAGGATGGTGCCCGCCGGCAACAGATGCGCCATGCGCCCACGCACTTCCTGGCGCATCAGCGCCGCCCAGCTCTGCTCTGCCGGCGGCACCATCGAGCCGAGCAGGAGCTGGCGGGCGACCGAGAAGGCGAAGCGCGGATTGCGCTCGTCGAGCCATGGCTTGAAGGTGTTCCAGGCCTCGATCGGCTGCAGGCTGCGCTGCGCGCGCGCCCACACCGAAAGGCCCTGCGGCGCCATGATGTCCTCGCGACTATGGCCGATCAGGGCGGCGAGCTTCGTCACCATCGGATGCAGCGCCTTCGCGACGCCGGGGTCGGCGAAGCCGAACGCGTCGACGGCGATCACAAGGCTGGTCGGCAAGGCGCGCGGGATGTCCTCGCCCAACATCACGGCGGAGACTTTGGCGAAGGTCCCGGCGTCGCGTGCGAACCAGCCGGTCGTGTCGGAGGTCGGCGCCTGGGGCAGCATGCCCGTCGTGTCGATCCGGCCGTGCGTCGGGCGGATGCCGTAGAGGCCGCAGAAGCTCGCCGGCACGCGCACCGAGCCGCCGGTGTCGGTGCCGAGCGCGGTGTCGCACAGGCCAGCGGCGACCGCGGCGGCCGAGCCCGAGGAGGAGCCGCCGGGCACCCGGCCGGGCGCCTTCGTGTTCCTCGGCGTTCCGTCGAAGGCGTTCTCGCCCAGGATGCCGAGCGACACCTCGTCGGTGACCGTCTTGCCAATCAACGTCGCACCGCCGTCGAGCAGCGTCTGCACCGCCCACGAATGCCTGGCCGGGACCGGCCGTCCGATCGGCCAGTCGTGGTTGCCGCCGCCGGTCGGTACGCCGGCCACGTCGAACAGGTCCTTGGCCGCAAAGGTGAGGCCCGCGAGCGTCCCGCCGACGCGCCCCTCGATCCGCACGCGCGGGCCGGGCACGAAGGCGCCGATGTCGTCAGTCATGGTGCCACCTTACCCGGCTGGGAACGCGGCTCTCCAGAGTCGCTCTTTCTTCGGCTAGCCACATCCCATGAGCGGCTCTGGAGAGCCGCGCCGCCGGCGAGGATATACGATCACTCCGCCGGGGCATGAGCAGGCTTGTCGGGGCCGGCGGGCTTGCGACGGAAAATCCGCATCTCGCCGAACTTCACGCCGAGCAGCCTGTCGAACCAGATGTAGACCACCGGCGTGATGAACAGCGTGAGGAGCTGCGACACCAGCAGGCCGCCGACCACGGTGATGCCGAGCGGCTGGCGCAGCTCGGCGCCTGCGCCGGCGCCGATCGCGATCGGCAGCGAACCGAGCAGCGCGCAGGTCGAGGTCATCATGATCGGACGGAAGCGCAGCAGGGCGGCCTCGACGATCGCCACTTCGGCAGTGGCGCCTTGCGCGCGGCGCTCGAGGGCGAAGTCGACCATCATGATGGCGTTCTTCTTCACGATGCCGATCAGCATGACCACGCCGATCATGGCGATGACCGAGAGGTCCATGCCGAAGATCATCAGGATCAGCAGCGCCCCGATACCCGCCGACGGCAGGCCCGACAGGATGGTCAACGGATGGATGAAGTTCTCGTAGAGGATGCCGAGGATGATGTAGATCACCAGCACCGCGGCGAACAGCAGCATGCCCTGGTTGGCGACGGCCTGCTGGAAGACCTGCGCACTGCCTTCGAAGCTGGTCGCGACATAGGCCGGCAGGCCGATCTCGCGCGTCACCTCCTGGATCGACTTCACCGCATCGCCCAGTGCCACGCCGGGCGCGAGATTGAACGAGATCATGACCGACGGAAGCTGCGCGATGTGATTGACCGTGAGCGAGGTCGGCTTGTCCGTGCGCTTGGCGACGGTATCGAGCGGCACCAGCGCGCCGGTCGGCGTGCGCACCATGATGCGGCGGAGCACCTCGTTGGTGTCGGCGTACTTGGGATCGGCCTCGAGGATCACCTGATAGGTGTCGTCGGGCGCATAGATGGTCGAGACCTGGCGGGTGCCGAACGCCGAATAGAGCAGCAGCCGGATCTGGTCGACCGAGAGCCCGAGGCGCGAGGCGGTGTCGCGGTCGATCTCGATCGAGGTCTGGCGGGCACGGACCTGGAGATCGGAATTCACGTCCTGGATGGTGTTGAGCTGGCGCATCCGCGCCTCGACCTGCTGGGAGAGGTCGCGCAGCTCGGTGAGGTTGGAGGAGCGCATGCCGAACTGGTATTGCGCGCGCGTCTGCGTGGTCGAGATGTTGATCGACTGCACCGGCTGGAAGAAGACGTTGATGCCGGGCACCGTCGCGGCGGCGCGGCGCAAGCGTGCCATCACCTCGGTGCCGCTCGCCTTGCGCTCGGGCTTGTTTCGCAGGGTGACGAAGATGCGGCCGGAGTTGACCGTGGCGGCCGCATTGCCGCCGCCTACCGTCGACATGACCGAGACCACGTCGGGATCGCGCTTGATGATCTCGGCCACCGCCCCCTGGCGCGCCACCATGGCATCGAAGGAAGCGTCGTCCGGACCGACGGTCGAGCCGTTGAGCTGGCCGATGTCCTCGACCGGGAAGAAGCCCTTCGGGATGTTCTGGAACAGGATCGCGGTGATCACGAAGGTCGAGAGCGTGATGACGAGCACCAGCCGCGGCATCCTGACGGTGCGGGTAAGCGCCCAGCGATAGCCGTCGGTGAGCCGGTTGAAGCTCCACTCGAACGCCCTCAACAGCGCATTGTGCTTCTCGTGATGGTCGATCGGCTTGAGCAACCGCGAGCACAGCATCGGCGTCAGGGTGAGCGACACGATGCCCGAGATCAGGATGGCCATGCCGATGACCATGCCGAACTCGTTGAACATGCGTCCGACCACGCCGCCCATGAACAGCACCGGGATGAACACCGCGACCAGCGACAGCGTCATCGACACGATGGTGAAGCCGACCTCCTTGGAGCCCTTGAAGGCAGCATCCATCGGCTTCTCGCCCGCCTCGATATGGCGGACGATGTTCTCCAGCATGACGATCGCATCGTCGACCACGAAGCCCACCGCCAGGGTCAGCGCCAGCAGCGAGATGTTGTCGATCGAATGGCCGAACACGTACATGCCCGCGAAGGTGCCGATGACCGAGATCGGCAGGGCGATGGCGGGGATCAGCGTCGCCCGGAACGAGCGCAGGAAGAAGTAGATCGCGACGATCACCAGTACGCCGGCGAGCATCAGCGTGAACTCGACGTCCTCGATGGCGTCGCGGATCGAGACCGAGCGGTCGTTCAGCACCGAGATCTCGACCCCGCTCGGCAGCTCGACCTGGATGGCCGGCAGCATCGCCTTGACCCGATCGACCACCTCGACGGTGTTGGCGTCGGGCTGGCGGTAGACGGCGAGCAGGATGGCGCGCGTGCCGTCGAGCCAGCTCGCCACCTTGTCGTTCTCGACCGAGTCGATTGCGGTTGCCACGTCGGAGATGCGCACCGGCGCGCCGTTCTGGAACGCCACGACCACCGGCATGTAGTCGGCCGCCTTGTTGATCGGGCCGGTCGCGTCGAGGATCGCGTTCTGGCGCTGGTCGGCGATCGCGCCCAGAGGCTTGCTCGAGTTGGCCGTGACGATGGCGTTCTGCAGCTCGTTCAGCGTGAGCCCGCGCACGGCGAGCTGGTCGAGATTGGCGCGCACCCGCACGGCATATTTCTGGGTGCCGAAGATCAGCACCTGGGCGACGCCCGGCAGGGTCGAGATGCGCGGCAGGATCGAGCGGTTCGAGAAGGCGTCGACGTCGGACAGGCGCACCTGGCTCGATTTCAGCGCCAGGAACAGGATCGGGAAGTCGGCCGGATTCACCTTGCGGAAGCTGGGCGGCGTCGGCAGCTCGGCCGGCAGGCGGCGCATTGCCGAGGAAATCGCCGACTGCACGTCGAGCGCCGCCCCGTCGATCGACCGGTTGAGGTCGAACTGGAGCACGATCGAGGTGTTGCCCAGCGAAGACGTGGACGTCATCGTCGTGACGCCGGCGATGGTCGAGAACTGACGCTCGAGGATGGAGGCGACCGACGCTGCCATCGTCTCCGGGCTGGCGCCCGGCAACTGGGCCTGAACCTGGATGGTCGGAAAATCGACGCGCGGCACGGCGGCGACGGGAAGCTGCTTGTAGCCGAACAAGCCGGCGATGACGAACGACGCCATCACCAGGATGGTCATCACCGGGCGGCGAATGCAGAGCGCGGACATCGGGGCTCTCCTAGCCGCGGGGCGTGGCGGGCTTGGGCGCCTCGTTCTGGGCCGGCTTGATGGCGACGGGAGCGCCGTTGACCAGCCGGAGCTGGCCGTCGGTCACGACCTGCTCGCCGGCCTTGAGACCGCTGCCGACCACCGATTCGCCGGCCTGCGTTCGCTTGATGCTGATCGGCCGGACCTCGGCCACGTTGCCGTTCTTGACGACGAAGATGTACGGGCCCTGCGGTCCGAGCTGCACGGCCGCCGCGGGCACCGCCAGCGCCTCCGGCTCGACGCCCAGCACCACCTCGGCCTTGACGAACTGGCCGGGCCACAAGCCCTCGTTGGCATTGGCGATCCGCGCCTTGGCCATGACCGTGCCGGTCATCGGGTCGACCGTGTTCTCGATGAAGGCGACGACGCCCGACTGCCGGTGGGTCTCGTCGATCACGGCGTTCACCGTCACGGGGCCCTTGGCCATCGCCGCCCGAAGGTCGGGGAGATAGACCTGCGGGAGCGCGAACTGCACATAGATCGGGTCGACCTGATTGATGGTCGCCAGCACCGAGGTCGCGGTGTTGTCGGCGACGCGTATGGTCGTGCCTACCTTGTAGGGAATCGAGCCGATCCGGCCCGACACCGGCGCCCTGATCTCGGTGAAGGAAAGCTGGGTCAGGGTGTTCGCTCGCGACGCCTCGTCGGATTCGAGCTGGGCCTCGGCGGCCTTCTGCGCCGTCATGTTGGTGTCGCGTGCGACCACGGTCGCCGCGCCCTTGCCGAGCAGGTCCTCGGACCGGGTGGAATCGCGCTTGGCCTGCGCCACCTGCGCCTGGTCCTTGCGGATCTGGGCCTCGATCTGGGCAAGCTGGGCCTTGAGGGTGCGCTGGTCGAGCTCGAACAGCATGTCCCCTTCCTTGACCAGCGCGCCCTCCTCGACCAGCACCTTCATGATCTGGCTGTCGAGGCGCGACTTGATCTGCACGGAGGCGATCGCCTGCACCGTGCCCACCGCCTCGATCACGATCGGCATCGGCTTGGGTGTCGCGGTGACGGCGACGACCGGCACGGCGCCGGCCGGGTTCGCCCGGCCGCGGCGGCCTTGCGGCTGTGCCGAGGCGGCGGGGCTGCTGCCCTGTTCGGCGGCGCTGGCGGCAACGCTCAGGCCAAGCCTGTGCGCCACCTCATTGCGGAACAGGTAGGCCGCGCCGCAAACGCCGATTGCCACCGAAGCGAGGACCGCCCAACGGACCAATCGCATCTTGAACTCCCGAACCCCCAGCCCCTGACCGATTATAGGCACGCCACGCCGGCCCGCCAGTGACAACCGGCCCGTATCGTCATTTTTCCATGCAAAAAACCCGCCACAAGGGCGGGTTTCAGGCAAAACCGTGGAATTGGTCCGCTTAGCGGCTGTAGTACTCGACGACCAGGGACGGTTCCATCTGCACCGGATAGGGCACGTCGGCGAGCTTGGGGCCGCGCACATAGGTGCCCTTCATGTCCTTGTGGTCGACCGTGACGTATTCCGGAACGTCGCGCTCGGCGGTCTGGGTCGCCTCGAGAACCCGAACCATCTCCTTGGCCTTGGCGGTCAGCTCGATCACGTCGTTGTCCTTGACCAGGTACGACGCGATGTTGACGCGCTTGCCGTTCACCTTGACGTGGCCGTGGCTGACGAGCTGGCGGCTGGCGAACACGGTGATGGCGAACTTCATGCGGTAGACGACGGCGTCCAGGCGACGCTCGAGCAGCTCGACCAGATTCTCGCCCGTGTCGCCGCGGCGGCGCACCGCCTCCATGTAGTAACGGCGGAGCTGACGCTCCGAAACAGAGCCGTAATAACCCTTGAGGCGCTGCTTGGCCATCAACTGCAGGCGGTAGTCGGTCGGCTTCTGACGCCCCTGGCCATGCTGGCCGGGACCGTACTCGCGCTTGTTGATCGGGCTCTTGGGACGGCCCCACAGGTTGACCCTGAGACGGCGGTCGATCTTGTACTTCGAATTCTCGCGCTTGCTCACGCGGCGCTCCTTGCTGTGTGTCCGGATAGGCCTTGATCCAGCAATGCTGGGGCGGGATGAGGACCCGGAGGGCCCAAAACCACGTTCTCCGGAAGAAGCGCGGAACATACTGGCGGAAACGCCCCAGTCAAGCAGCGTTTTTCAAGTCGAATCAAGGAGTTAGAGTCTCACAGGCCGTTCGCGAAGGGGAAAATGCTGCTCCGGGCCTCCTACACCTCCACGAGCACGACCTCGTGGGTGACGGCCGCGGACTTCTTGAACATGGCGGTCGCCGAGCAATACTTCTCGTCCGACAGCGATACCGCCCGCTCGACCAGCGCTCGGTTCAGCTTCCGACCGCGCACCGTGTAGACCAGCTTCACCTCGGTGAAGACCTTGGGATGGTCGTCGGCCCGCTCGGCGACCAGCGAAACCTCCACGCCTTCGATGTCCTGGCGCTGCTTCTTGAGCATCGAGACCACGTCGATGGCGGTGCAGCCGCCCATGCCCATGAGCATCACCTCCATCGGCCGCGAGGCGAGGTTGCGGCCGCCGACGTCGGGGGCGCCGTCCATGGTCAGCGTATGGCCGCTGCCGCCCTCCGCGACGAAAAGGGCGCCGTCGACCCAGGCGATCCTGGCGGTGGTGGACATGGTCTTTCCCCTCTTCCGTCTATTCGTCGTGCTTGTTCTTGGACAAAAACTTGATGACGCCGTGGAAGGTGCGCACTTCCTGCTCGGTCATCGCCGCCCGCTGCAGCAGGGCGCGCAGGTTGTTGACCATGGCCGGCCGCATCGCCGCGTGGCGCAGGAAGCCCGACTGGTCGAGCGCCCGCTCCAGATGGTCGAACAGGTTCTGCAGCTCCTCCTTGTCGGCCGGCCGCGTGGCGTGCTCGGACAGGCGTACGGCCGGCGTGTCGTCGGCCGAGGCGATCCATTCGTAGGACACCAGCAGCACCGCCTGCGCGACGTTGAGCGAGGAGAATTGCGGGTTGAGCGGGATCGACAGGGCAGTGTCGGCATGGACGATATCATCGTTCTCCAGGCCGGTGCGCTCCGGCCCGAACAGGATGCCGACCCGGTCGCCCGCCGCGATCCAGCCGCGTATCTCCGACGCGGCGTGGCGCGCCGTCACGATGCGCTGCACCAGCTCGCGCGTGCGCGCGGTGGTCGCCACCACATGCTGCAGGTCGGCCACGGCCTCCGCCACGCTGGCGAAGACCCGCGCGCCGTCGAGCACGACATCGGCGCCCGAGGCGGCGCGCTGGGCACGCTCGTTGGGCCAGCCGTCGCGCGGCGCCACCAGCCGCATTTCCGACAGGCCGCAATTCAGCATGGCTCGCGCGGCCATGCCGATATTCTCGCCGAGCTGCGGCCGCACCAGAACGATCGCCGGCGCCGCGCCGTCCACGGCCTGACCTTTGGAAGCTCGACCCATGCCGCCCTATAGCGCGACAGCCGGCGGATTTCGACCTATCCTGCGGCCATGAAAGCAATCACGGCGATCTTCGCTGCACTGGTCGGCACCGCGCTCGTGGTGACGGGTTGCGCGCCCACGGACTTCGTGCCCTACGATCCCAACACCCGCTATCGCGTCGACGACAGCTCCTCCGGCTTCGCGCTCACCGTGGACTATTCGCGCCGCGTCTTCATTTTCGAGCCGGAAGCGGTCCGGGAGGCCTGCAGGAACGCATTCGCGACGATCGCCCAGGACGTCGCCGCCAAACGCGGCCGCCGCATCCGGCCGATCGAGGAGCAGCAGATCGCCGTCCGGATCGGCCGCAACGAGCACAGCAACGTGTCGTTCTGCACCGCGACCGGTCCGGTCGCCTGGCAGTGACCTATCGGCGCGAAGGCCGCGCCAGCATCGCCTGGCGGCGCATGAAGAACAGGGCCGGGATGAAGACCACCGCCGAGATCGCCAGGATGCGGAAGTCGTTGAGATAGGCGATCGACGCGGCCTGGCGATTGAGCTCCTCGCTCCACATGGCGATCAGCCGCGACGGATCGTCGATCGGCACGGACCCGTATGGCCAGCTTCCGCCGAACGGCATCATGTGCGGAACGATGTGCGAGCGATCGACGGGGATGCCGTGCTCCATCGGCGTGGTGCCGAACCGCCACAGCGGGCTGAACACCGACATGTGCTCGGCCAGAACCGAGCGGTTGATCTGGGTGTTGCGCCCGAGCAGGGCGACCAGGACGGCGACGCCGATCGAAGCGCCGAGGTTGCGCATCAGGGCGTTGAGCGCCGCGCCTTCGGTACGGATGCGGATCGGCACCGTCGCGAAGGCGAGCGTGGTGAGCGGCGGGAATATCAATCCCAGCCCACCCCCCTGCAGGAAGCCGTTCCACACGATCCGCGACTCGCTGACGTCGAGCGTGAACAGCGTCATGTCGTAGAGCGAGATCGCGCAGAGGCTCAGCCCGATCGCGATCAGCCAGCGGGCGTCGATCCGGCCGATCAGGCGCGACACCAGAAACATCGAGAGCATCGTGCCGATGCCGCGCGGCGCCATCACCACGCCGGTGGTGAACACGGGATAGCCCTTGAGCTGCTGCAGGAAGGGCGGCAGCAGGGTCGCGGTCACGATCATGAGCAGGCCGGTGACGGCGGTGAAGCCCAGGCCGAGCATCAGGTTGCGGTCGCGGAACAGATCGCGCGGCAGGAACGGATGGTCGCTCGACAGCATGTGGAGCACGAACATCGCGGCGGCCACGGCGGCGACGACGGCCTCGACGACGATCTCGCGCGAGCTGAACCAGTCGATCTGCTCGCCGCGGTCGAGCATGAGCTGGAACGACCCGATGGCGATCGCCAGCAGCGAGAAGCCGAGCAGGTCGAACGGCCGCGGCGTGTCGCTCGCCTTGTTCTTGACCAGGATCATGAGGCCGACCGCGCACAGGATGCCGACCGGGAGGTTGATGTAGAACACCCAGCGCCAGGAATATTCGTCGGTCAGCCAGCCGCCCAGCGTCGGGCCGCTGATCGGCCCGAGCATGGTGCCGACGCCCCACATGGCCATCGCCTTGCCCTGCTCCTCGCGCGTGTAGGCATCCATCATCAGCGACTGGCTGAGGGGCACCAGCGAGGCGCCGAACACGCCCTGCAGGATGCGGAACAGCACGAGCTGAGGCAGCGTCTGGGCGGCGCCGCACATCATCGAGGCGACGGTGAAGCCGATCACCGACGAGACCAGGATGCGCCGCACGCCGAAGCGCACCGCGAGGAAGCCGGCGAGCGGCGTGGCGATCGCCGCCGACACGATGAAGGAGGTGACGACCCACGCCACCTGCTCCTGCGTGGCCGACAGCGAGCCCTGCATGCTGGGCAGCGCCACGTTGGCGATGGTGCCGTCGAGCGCCTGCATGATCGTGGCCATCATGACCACGACGGTCAGCCATCGCCGCCGCCGGAGCTGCTCGGGAGTCATGGTCAGGGCTGGGACCGCGCCACTCCAGTGGCGCATCTTGTTTTCCGTCGCACAAGACCATGAGCGCGACTGGAGTCGCGCGGTCCCGGCGAAGACATCAGAGCCCGATGGCCTTGAGGATGTCGCCGAACGTGCGCTTGTGGCCGGTGTCGATCTCGATCGTCGCGCTCATGCCGACACGCAGCGGCGGATCGCCCTCGCGGCACTGGACGGAGGTGCGCACGGGAATGCGCTGGACCACCTTGACCCAGTTGCCCGTGGCGTTCTGCGGCGGCAGGACGGAGAACTCCGCGCCGGTCGACGAGGCCATCGAGGTCACCTTCCCGGTGCATCGCATGTCGGGATAGGTGTCGATCGTGATGGCGACCGGCTGGCCGACACGGACGCGGGTCAGCTCGGTCTCCTTGAAGTTGGCCTCGATCCAGAGGTCGGTGTCGGCGACGACGGCGACCGACGGCACGCCCATCACCGCGAAGCTGCCCGGCACGAGGACCTTGGAGACGATGCCGTCGAGCGGCGCCTCGATCGTGGTCCGGCGGAGATTGAGCAGCGCCTCGTCGCGCGCCGCCAGCATCTGCTTGACCTTGGGATGGTCGTCGACCCGGATCTTCGGATCGCCGGCGAGCTGCGCCTCGATGCGCTGCAGCTCCTCCTCGGCCGACGCGATGCGCTGGCGCGCGACCTCGGCCGACATACGCGATTCCTCGAGCTTGGCGGCGGGCGCGAACTTGCGCTCGGCGAGGTCCTTCTGGCGCTCGTAGTCGGCCTGGGCATAGACCTGCTGGCTGAGCGCGGCCTTGATGTCCTCGCGCTTGGTCCGCCACTGCGCGCGCAGGCCGCGGATCTCGGCACGCTGGATCTCGATGTCGGCCTCGATCTTGGCCAGCGCCAGGCGATAGGGCGTATCGTCGAGCCGGTAAAGGAGCTGGCCGCGCGAGACATGCTGGTTCTCGCGTACGGCGACCTCGACGATCGGGCCGCTCAGCTCGGTGGCCACATAGACCCGGTCACCCTTGACGTAAGCATTGTCCGTCTCGACGAAGCGCCCGGAGCCCAGCCAGAAGAACAGGGCGGCCGCGACCGCGAGAAACGGCAGCGACCACATGAGGAGGCGCACGAGGATGCGGCCGCCGATGCGCGGGCGCCGCGTGACGGCAACCGCAATCGGCGGTGCCAGCGTCTGGGGCTGCTCTCCATCCATTCTTGCAGATATGGTCGTCCGACCTGCGCCGACCGTCAACTGACGGCCGGACATGGCTGGTTACGCCGGCACACTGGTACTGCCGACCGTACTGGAGAACTCCGGGACTGCCGGGAGCGCGGCTTGCCTCACACGGCGGGCGGCGTCGCCGGGCGGGCGCCGTCGCGGAAGAGCTTGTAGGTGATGGCGTCGTAGAGCGCGTTGTAGGAGGCGTCGACGATATTGGGCGAGACGCCGATGGTCGACCAGCGCGTGCCCTTGCCGTCGGCGCTCTCGATCATCACGCGCGTCGTGGCGGCCGTGCCGCCGGCGGCGTCCAGGATGCGGACCTTGAAGTCGACCAGCCGCATGTCGGCGAGCTCGGGATAGACCGGGATCAGGGCCTTGCGCAGCGCCGCGTCGAGCGCGTTCACCGGGCCGTTGCCCTCGCCCACTTCCATCGCGCGCCGGCCCGCGACGTCGAGCTTCACCGTGGCCTCGGACATCGCGATGAGCTGGCCGCGGGCATTGACCCGCCGCTCGGCGAGGACCCGGAAGCTCTGCAGCGCGAAGTAGTCCGGCACGGTGTGCAGCTCGTGCCGCGCCAGCAGCTCGAACGAAGCATCGGCGCCGTCGTAGGCGTAGCCCTCCGCCTCGCGCGCCTTGACGATCTCCAGCAGCCGCGCCACGCCCGGGTCCTTGGGATCGACCTCGAGGCCGATCTGGCGGAAGCGCGCCATGATGTTGGAGCGCCCGGCCTGGTCGCTGACCACGATGATGCGCTGGTTGCCGACCGTCTCGGGATCGATGTGCTCGTAGGTCCGCGGGTCCTTCTCGACCGCCGAGACGTGCAGGCCGCCCTTGTGCGCGAAAGCACGCGTGCCGACGTAGGCGGCGCTGCGGTTGGTGCCGACATTGAGCCGGTCGTCGAGCAGCCGCGACAGGTGGGTCAGGCGCTGCATCGCGCCGTCCTTCAGCCCGGTCTCGAAGCCCATCTTCAGCACGAGGCTGGGGATCAGCGAGATCATGTTGGCGTTGCCGCAGCGCTCGCCCAGCCCGTTGATCGTGCCCTGCACCTGCCGAACGCCGGCGCGGACGGCGGCCAGCGTGTTGGCCACGGCGTTCTCGGTGTCGTTGTGGGTGTGGATGCCGAGCCGATCGCCGGGGATCTTCTTCACGACCTCGCCGACGATGCGCTCGATCTCGTGCGGCAGGGTGCCGCCGTTGGTGTCGCACAGCACCATCCACCGCGCGCCGTTCTTCTCGGCGGCAGCCAGGCAGGCCATGGCATAGTCGGGATTGGCCTTGTAGCCGTCGAAGAAGTGCTCGGCGTCGAACATCACCTCGTCCATGCGGCCCTTCGCATGGGCGACCGAGTCGCCGATCATCTCGACATACTCGGCGCGGTCGAGCTCGAGCGCGACATCGACATGGAAGTCCCAGGTCTTGCCGACCATGCAGACGGTCCGCGCCCTGGTCGACAGGATCGCGTTGAGGCCGGGATCGTTGGCGGCGCTGCGGCCGGCGCGCCGGGTCATGCCGAAGGCCACGAGCCTGGCATTCTGGAACACCGGCGGATCGCCGAAGAAGCGGTCGTCGGTCGGATTGGCGCCGGGCCAACCGCCTTCGATATAGTCGACCCCGAGCAGGTCGAGCTCGCGCGCAATCGCCACCTTGTCCGCGACGGTGAGGTCGACGCCCTGGGTCTGGGCGCCATCGCGGAGGGTCGTATCGAATAGGTAGAGGCGATCGGAGGAGGTCATGGCGGCGGCATCATAGTGACGGCACGCCGGAAAGCACGGCTTCCGTGCGACGCCGTCCTTGCATGGCCCGTGCGGTTCGCACGAAGGCCATGGACGAGGTCATGGCCCGCATCCCATAGTGCCGGCGCCTGGGGAGGCAAGACGAACGGGTGTGGGAGCAGGGAGTGAGGACGATGATGTTTCGGGTGATTTCTGCGGGCATTGTGGGGGTCTTGGCCGTGGCCGGCACACCGGCGTATGCGCAAACCGCCGGCGAGGCTGCCGCCAAGTGGGGGCTGATCGGCGAATGGAAGGTCGACTGCAAGTCGCCGACCTCGCAGGCCAACCAGGCCATCGAATTCGCCGTCCGCGACGGCAAGCTGCTGCAGGAGCGCAACAACGGCAACGCCAAGGACGCCACCACGCTGATCTCGGCTGCGATACAGCCGGACGGCTCGCTCGAGACAGTCGAGGTCGCGGCGACCAACCCGCCGACGACCCGCCAGATCGTTCGCCGCAAGCAAGGCGAAGGACGATTCACCATCTGGTCGAACCGCATCGTCGGCACCGAACAATATTCGATCCGCGACGGCAAGTTCACGAACAGCGGCGGGCCCGCCCCGGCGATCAGCCGCTGCCGCGGCCCGGCCGGCCGGCCCTAGCGACCATGACTACCGCCACCACCATCACCGAGCTGCGCAGCACGCTTCTGGAGGTGCCGTGGCACGGCAAGCCGCCCGAGACCGGCCTGAAGCTCGAGACCAAGCGCGACATCTACGTGCTGGAGATCGAGACCCAGGGCGGCATCGTCGGCATGAGCTACCTGATGCCGCTGCGCGGCGGACTGCATTCGATCGACGCGGCGATGAAGGAGCTGATCGCGCCGCACGTCATCGGCCGCGACGCGACCGAGATCGAGGCGATCTGGACACAGCTCTATCGCAGCAACTTCTGGCTCGGCCGCATGGGCGTCACCCTGTTCGCCCAGAGCGCCGTCGACATGGCGCTGTGGGACATCGTCGGCAAGCGCGCCGGCCTGCCGCTGTTCCGGCTGTGGGGCGCCTCGCGCACCGAGATCCCGGCTTACGGCTCCGGCTGCTTCCGCGGCCTGGGGCGCGACGGCATGATCGGCCGCGCCAAGGAATTCACCGCTATGGGGCTCAGGGCGATCAAGATGCAGGTCGCCCACATCCGGCCGTGGCGCGAGGACGTGCTCAACGTCAAGGCGATGCGCGAGGCGATGGGCGGCGAAGTCGAGATCATGATCGACGTCAACATGGGCTGGGATGCCGATACCGCCATCCAGGCCGGCCACCGCATCGACGAGTTCGATCCCTACTGGCTGGAGGAGCCGGTGGTCGCCGAGGACTTCACCGGCTATCGTCGCATCGCCGCAGCGCTCAAGACCCGCATCGTCGGCGGCGAGAGCCACTTCACGCGCCAGGACCTGCGGCCGTTCTTCGAGGCGCCGCATCCCGTGCCGATCCTGCAGCCCGATCCGATGCGCGGCGGCTTCACCGAGCTGCGCAAGATCGCCGCCGCCGCCGAACCGTGGGGCATCAGGCTGGCGCCGCACCTGTTCCACGAGACGATGGTGCACCTGCTCGCCTCGATCCCCAACGCGAGCTGGCTCGAATACATGACGTGGAACGACGATCTGTGGATCGAGCCGGTCCTGCCGTCGAAGGCCGGCACGATGACGCCGCCGGAACGGCCGGGCCACGGCCTCGCCTTCCGGCCGGAGATCCTGAAGGACCACCGTATCGGCGGACAGCGGCTCACGGGCTGACGACCTCGCGGCGCAATCCGAGGCGCGCGACGAGGTCGAGGTCGGGCAGGCGGACATACGCCGCGCGGCCGACCGGGCAACGCTCGAGGTCGCCCGGAGCGGTGGAGAGCCGGAGCAGGACCTGGCCGGCGCCGCGGTCGCGGCCCGTGGCGACGGTCGCCAGCTCGCGCGCGTCGACGACATCGCCCGAGCGGTGAAGGGCCGCGATCTCTCCGTCCCGCCAGAAATCCTCGCCTTCCAGCATGGCCTGCCCACGGCCACCGACGGCAAGCAGGCGCAGCCAGGGGTCGAATACCGGCACGTCGATCATCAGTGCATCGCAATCGATCCAGCGCGCAACCGGATCGCCCGCCTCCACCTCCGCCCCGCCGACGACGATACTGTAGAGCGTGGCACCCGGCGGTGCCTTCACCGCCGCGCTGTGGTTCGCACGGTAGGCTTCCCGGTGCATCGTCAGCACATGCAATGCCTCGCGCTCGGACGCGCGGGCCGCGCCGAGCTCGGCAGCGACCCTGCCGGCCTCGCCCTCGGTCTCTCGCGTCCGCTCGGCCGGCGCGACGCGCAGCACCGACTCGCGTCGCTTCTCGTCGTCCCGGCGCAGCACTTCGAGACGCTCGTTGGCCGCCACGACACGGGCCTGCGCCGACTCCAGCGCTCCCTCCGCGCGACGCAACGGCGCCTGATCGAGACGGTCGTTGACGATCTCCATGACCGTTCCGTCCGGCCCGACTCGCGAGCCGGGCAGCGGCGGGTCGGCCGGCGCCCGTCCGGCGATCGGCGCGACGACATCGTGAGTCCAGGCAGTGACTCGCGCCGTCATCGTGAGGCTGGCTGCCAGGCGGGGCCACGCCGCTACGGCGGCGCCGATGCCAAGCGCGAGCGCGACCACGGCAAGGACGAGGCGAATCGACCGATAGTCCATCAGACGTCCATCATATCGTGGATGGCGCTGCCGGCGCGCGGGGCTAGGATGTCGCGATGAGGATCTCTCCCACCGCCCTGCTCGACTTCGCGACGGCGATCTATGCTGCCGCCGGCATGCCCGAGGACGACGCCCGACTGGTGGCCGACACGCTGGTGCAAGCCGACCTGTGGGGCCATCAGTCGCACGGCATGCTGCGCCTGCCCTGGTACCTCGCCCGACTGAAGGCCGGAGTCTGCACCGCCGTCGCCACGCCGAAGCTGCTGGTCGATGCCGGCGGCGTGGCGGTGATCGACGGCGGCGACGCGATGGGCCAGGTGCTGACCGATTTCGCCATGAAGGACGCGATCCGCCGCGCCAAGTCGCATGGCATCGCCGCGGTCGCGCTGCGCAACTCCAACCATTTCGGCACGGCGCTCTACTACACGCTCCAGGCGGCGCGCGCCGATTGCGTTGCGTTCCTGTCGACCAACGCCAGCCCCGCGATGGCGCCGTGGGGCGGGCGGAAGAAGACCGTCGGCACCAATCCGTGGTCGTGGGCCGCGCCGGCCGGCAGGCTTGCGCCGCTGGTGCTCGACATTGCCAATACCGGCGTGGCGCGCGGCAAGATTTACCTCGCGAAGCAGAAGGGCGAGACGATCCCGCCCGGCTGGGCGATCGACGCCGAGGGACGGCCGACCATCGATCCCGCCGCGGCGATCGACGGCGTCATCCTGCCGATGGCAGGCCACAAGGGCTACGCGATCGCCACCGTGATGGACATGCTGTCGGGCGTGCTCACCGGCAGCCTGTTCGGTGGCGCCGTCGGTGGCCCCTACCAGACCGAGCGCCGCAGCGGCGCGGGACAGATGATGATCGTGCTCGACATCGCCGCCTTCCAGCCGCCGGCCGAGTTCGGCGCGCGCATGGAGCGGCTGATCGGCGAGCTGAAATCGGTCCCGCTGGCCGAGGGCTACGACGAGATCCTCTATCCGGGCGAGCTCGAGGCGCGCAACGAGGCGGCCAACCGGCGCGACGGGCTGCTGCTGCCCGACGACACGCTGTCCGACCTCGCGACGGCCGGCCGCGAGATGGGCATCGCCGCACGTTGGGGCTGATTCTGTCTCTTATACACATCTCCGAGCCCACGAGACTAAGGCGAATCTCG
>CAMFJT010000054.1 GCA_945957125.1 uncultured Rhodospirillales bacterium
TATCCGAACTGGATCGGCGAGAGCAGAAATTTCCACGCTGTGCGCATGAGGCTCTCGAAGGCAAGGACAGGGAAGGTCTGTGCGGTGCTCGGATTGCTCTCCGAGCGCCTGGCAACGCTCGCGCATTGACGGCGACCCGCGACGCTCGTATAGACGCCGCGGGCCACGCTCCCCCACCGGAGTGCAGCTCTTCTGTAAGGGAGAGAGGATGATGATGAAGCCGAACGCACGTCCGGCGCGCCCCGATTTTTCATCGGGACCTTGCGCCAAACGCCCGGGATGGACTCCGGAAGCCCTCCAGGATGCCGCCGTCGGGCGGTCCCATCGATCCAAGCTCGGCAAGAAAAAGATTGTCGAGGCGGTCGACCGTACGCGCGCGATGCTCGGCATCCCGGCGGATTACCGCGTCGGCATCGTGCCGGCGTCGGACACCGGCGCGGTCGAGATGGCGCTGTGGTCGCTGCTCGGCGCCCGGCCGGTCGACATGCTGACCTGGGAGAGCTTCGGCGAAGGCTGGGTCACCGACGTGGCCAAGCAGCTCAAGCTCAAGGACATGCGCACGCTGAAGGCGGGCTACGGCAAGATCGCCGACCTGAAGGCGGTCGACTGGACGCACGACGTGGTGTTCACCTGGAACGGCACGACCTCGGGCGTGAAGGTGCCGAACGGCGATTGGATCGCCGACGACCGCGAGGGGCTGGCGATCTGCGACGCGACCTCGGCGGTGTTCGCCATGGACCTGCCGTGGCACAAGCTCGATGTCGTCACCTGGTCGTGGCAGAAGGTGATGGGCGGGGAGGGCGCGCACGGCATGCTGGTGCTCAGCCCGCGCGCCATCCAGCGGCTGGAGAGCTACTCGCCGCCGTGGCCGATGCCGAAGATCTTCCGCATGACGTCCGGCGGGAAGTTCTCCGAGGCGATCTTCAAGGGCGACACGATCAACACGCCGTCGCTGCTCTGCGTCGAGGATGCGATCGACGGGCTGAAATGGGGCGAGAGCGTCGGCGGGCTGAAGGGCCTCGTGGCGCGCTCAACGGCCAATCTCGGCGTGCTCGAAGGCTTCGTCGCGTCCCGCGACTGGATCGCCTTCCTGGCCGATGACGCCGACATCCGCTCGAACACATCGGTGTGCCTCAACATCGTCGCCCCATGGTTCACAGCGCTGCCTGCCGACAAGCAGGCCGCGGCGGCGAAGAAGATGGCCGACCTGCTGGAGAGCGAGAAGGCCGGCTACGACGTCGGGTCCTACCGCGACGCCCCGCCGGGCCTGCGCATCTGGTGCGGCGCCACGGTCGAGAAGGCCGACCTCGAAGCGCTGCTGCCGTGGCTCGACTGGGCCTACGGCGAGATCGAGCGCGCGTTTTCATAGTTTCTTTTCAAGGGCCGGGACCGCGCCACTCCGTGGCGCCTCATGGTCATGAGCACCACGGAGTGGCGCGGTCCCGGCGAAGAAGGAGTGCTGCCAAATGGCAAAGCCAAAGGTTCTCATTTCCGACGAGCTGTCGCCGCGCGCGGTGCAGATCTTCTCCGAGCGCGGTTGCGACGTCGATTTCAAGCCGGGTCTCAAGCCGGCCGAGCTGCGCGCCATCATCGGCAATTACGAGGGGCTTGCGATCCGCTCGGCGACCAAGGTGACGGCCGAGGTGCTGGCCGAGGCGAAGAAGCTGAAGGTCGTCGGGCGCGCCGGCATCGGCGTGGACAACGTCGACATCAAGTCGGCCACCGCCCACGGCGTGGTGGTGATGAACACGCCGTTCGGCAATGCCATCACCACGGCGGAGCACGCCATCGCCCTGATGTTCGCCCTCGCGCGGCAGGTCCCCGCGGCCGACGCCAGCACGCAGGCGGGCAAATGGGAGAAGAACCGCTTCATGGGCATCGAGCTCAGCTTCAAGACGCTGGGCCTCATCGGCTGCGGTAATATCGGCTCGATCGTCGCCGAGCGAGCGATCGGGCTGAAGATGCGGGTGATCGCCTACGATCCGTTCCTCAGCGAGGAGCGGGCCAAGGAGCTGGGTGTCGAGAAGGTGACGCTGGAGGAGCTGCTGCCGCGCGCGGACTTCATCACCGTGCACACGCCGCTGACCGATCAGACGAAGAACATCCTCTCTCGTGCGAACCTGATGAAGACCAAGAAGGGTGTGCGTATCATCAATTGCGCACGCGGCGGGCTGGTCGACGAGCTGGCGGTGCGTGATCTGCTGGTTTCGGGACACATTGCCGGCGCGGCGTTCGACGTGTTCGTCGAGGAGCCGGCCAAGGCCAACGTGCTGTTCGGCGCGCCCAACCTGGTCTGCACGCCCCATCTCGGCGCGTCGACCGTCGAGGCGCAGGAGAACGTGGCGCTGCAAGTCGCCGAGCAGATGGCGGACTATCTGTTGACCGGCGCGGTGACGAACTCGCTCAACATGCCCAACGTGTCGGCCGAGGATGCGCCCAAGCTGGCGCCCTACCTCGACCTCGCCCAGAAGCTCGGCTCCTTCGCGGGTCAGCTCACCGACAGCGACATCAAGGCGGTGTCGATAGAATATGAGGGCCAGGTAGCCGCGCTGAACGTCAAGCCGCTGACGCAGGTGGCGCTGATGGGCGTGCTGCGTCCGCAACTCGATTCGGTGAACATGGTGAACGCGCCGGTGATCGCCCGCGAGCGCGGCATCGAGGTCGCCGAGGTCAAGCACGAGCGCGACAGCGACTACAATTCGATGATCCGCCTCACCGTCACCTCCGAGAGGCACACACGTTCGGTCACCGGCACGTTGTTCGGCGGCAAGCATCCGCGCATCGTCGAGATCAAGGGGATCGAGATCGAGGCCGAGTTCGCGCCGCACATGCTCTACATCACCAACGACGACAAGCCCGGCTTCATCGGCCGCCTCGGCACGCTGCTGGGCGAGAATGCCGTCAACATCGCGACATTCCACCTCGGCCGCGACAAGCCGGGCGGCTCGGCGATCGCCATCGTGCAGGTCGACCAGCCGTTGCCGTCGGCACTAACCGCGCAGATTGCCGCCGTCGAGGGTGTTGTCCAGGCCAAGGCGCTCGGGTTCTAGCGCGTCGCTGTTTCGTCAGCCGTCAGCGCGGTATGGCTTTGGGGCGAGGTCCGGACTTGGTAAGCTCCGCCGACTGCTGGTGTATGTTGGCGGGGACGTCGTTGTCATGGCATTGCACTGGGTGATCGATTCGCGCGAACGTCTGATGACGGCGGTTGCCGAGGGTATGGTTAATCGGGAGGAGGCGAGCGCCTATCTCGATGCCATGACCGGCGCCAACGCGGGAACGTACCGCAAGCTTTTCGACGGCAGCCGGGGCGAGCCTGCGATGGATGCCGACGACATCATGAGCTTGGCGGTGCGGATGCGCGACATGCAGCAGCGCGGCCAGTCCGGTCCACTCGCCATCGTCATGCCGCGCAACAGGCAAGGCCAGTTCGCGCGCATGCTCGGCATTCTTGCCATTCCTGATCGGCCCATGCGCTTCTTCAGCGATGCTGAAGAAGCGCGGCGGTGGCTCGATGAACCCGCGATCCGCGAATGGTCCAAGCCGTAGCGCGACCTTGCCGGCTCTATTCCTCGCGACACGGCATGGAGCGCATTGCACCGAAGGCGCCGGTGACCAGCAGCACCAGCTCGACCTGGGACCGTGTGCCGGTCCGGTTCATGGCGCGAGCCAGCAGTGTCTTTGCCGTGTTGTAGCTGATCGCGGCACTGCGGGCGAAGGCTGGCAACGCGACCCCGGAGAGCAGGGCGAGAACCACCTTCGCCTCCGCGTCCGTCAGGCCGAACAGCTCCGAAAGCACAGCCAGATCCGAAACCGTCCTCGCGCCCGGCTCCGAGAGGAAGAGCAGGATCGCGGGCCCGTCTGGGCCGCTTGCTGGCGTTCGCGCGGCGATCGGCGCCAGCATCGCGGCATAGGCGGGGTATCCCGATGACCGTCGGATACGAAGGTGGCCGCCGGGGCGTAGGCTCTCTCCGGCGGTGACCCGGCACAGGGCGCGCAGGAGCGCCTGCAGGTGCCGGTCGTCGTCCCGCAGCACCGCGCGCAGTCCGTCGGGCGTGCGGATCAGCCCGTCCGCGCAGCGCAGCATGGCATCGGCTGACGCATTGGCGTGGAGCGGGCGGCCCGTCGCGCCAAGGAGGATCACGCCGAGGCTGAGCCGATCGAGGACGGAATGAAAGGACCGGCTCGCCTGCTCGGCCCGCTGCAGGCGGCGGCGCACTTCCAGCGCGCGCCGCAGGTGCGGCAGGAGCGCCTGCATCTCCCCGGCCTCGACCGTCGAGAAGTCCCTGCAATCGATCCGCCGATGGATGCCGAGTGCGGCGTGGTAGCCGTCGTCCATCGGCAGAACCGCGCCGATCAGTGGCCAGGTACCTGCGGTCGCCGACGGGAACAGCGCGCCGTGGGCAAGGCCGCGTCCTGATACCGGCTCGCCGTCGACCGACGATCCGATGATCGCCTGGCCGAACATCCGCCGATCGACGCAGCGGCGGACCCAGATTTCCTCTCCAGCGAACGGTGCATAATGCGGAGCGGTGTCGCTGCCCGGACCGAGGCATCCGAGGATCTCGACTTGCCGGCTTCGCTCGTGCCGGACGGAGAGCATCAGTGCTTGGCCGCCGATGTGCTGCATCACGTCCCGGCCGACCTCGTGCCAGGACCGATGGCCGAGCGCGGCATCGTAGAAGCCGGCGATCAAGCCGCATTGAACGGGCGAGTTCATGCGGCGGACGGTAGGGTCCCTCGCTGGCGAGCGATGTGGCCAATCGCACATTCCTGCTTCGGGCTAAGGGCACCATGAGAAATGCTCTGGCGCACGGCGGCCCGGTCGAGCCCATGATCGAGTCAGTTAACGAGAGGAGCTTCGATGGCCCGTATCGGCGAGATCACGGACGACGGTGGAGACCCCACGCTGCAACCGATCTTCGAGCGGCAGCGCGAAATGTTCGGCGACGTCCTGAACACGGCGAAGGTGATGGCACACTGCCCGCAGATCCTGCGTGCGAGCACACTGATGGGGCAGGCGATCGAGCAGTCGGGTCAGCTGCCCAAGGCGCTGCTGCCGCTGATCTATCTCAGGGTCGCCTCGATCAACGGCTGCCCGTTTTGAATCGATATCAATTCCGTCCGTGTGGCGGAAGCCGAAGGTGGGCTCGACAAGGTCGCGGCGGTCACGACGTGGCGTGACAGCACGCTGTTCAGCGCGAGCGAGCAGGTGGCGCTCGACTACGCCGAGGCCATCACCTGCACAGACAGGCAAGTAGACGATGTGCTGTTCGCAAAGGTGAAGGAACACTTCACCGAGCCGCAGATCGTCGAGCTCACCGCCGCAATCGCGTGGGAGAACTTCCGCAGCAAGTTCAATCCGACGCTCGGCGTAGAAGCGCAGGGCTTCTGCCTGGTGCCGAGGAGAGATTGAAGAACGCCGACGACTGCGGACCTCGCGTCGTTGGCCGTGACCTGTCGTCTCGCCCGCTCATGGTCCATGAGCGGGCGACGCTGTATCCGACCGCGAAAGGGCCGACGGCGATGCGCTCCGTTCTCGGCTGAACGGCGTCGTTACTCCATCTCGATCTTGAGCTCTTTCAGGGTCTTGCCCCAGAAGGCGTGCTCGTCGGCGACGAACTTGGTGAACTCCGCGCGCGTGCGCTCGGGCGGCATCTCGAGTCCGTCGCGCGCGAGAGCCTCCTCCCACTTCGGATTCTTCATCGCCTCCTTGGTGGCCTTCTCGATCTTGTCGAGGATGGCGTCGGGCGTCTTGGCCGGCGCGAACAACCCCTGCCAGCTCGTGACGACGACGTCGATTCCCTGTTCCTTCAGCGTCGGCACGTCGGGCAGCGACTTCACACGCTTGTTGCCGGTCACCGCCAGGGCCCGGAGGTTGCCGCCCTTGATCTGCGACACCGCCGGCGGCAGCGACGAGAAGTTCATGGTGATCTGGCCGCTGATCACGTCGGCCACGGCCGGTCCCGTTCCCTTGTAGGGCACATGGGTGATCTGGATGCCGGCCGCCTTGGCGAACAGCGCGCCGGCGAGGTGATTGTTGCCGCCCACGCCCGACGACGAGTAGGTGAGCGTGTCGGGGGCCTTCTTGGCCATCGCCACCAGCTCCGTTGCATTCTTGGCCGGGACCTTGTTGCCCACGACGAGAACGTACTGGTAGTCGGTGATCTGGCAGATCGGCGCCAGGGCGGCGATGGTGTCGATCATTCCCTTCTGGACGTGCGGGTTGATGATCACGTTGGTGCCGACGGCGACGAACAGCGTCTGGCCGTCCGGCTTGGCGGCCGCCGCGGCGCGCAGGCCGATCGACCCGGCCGCGCCGCCCTTGTTGTCGATGATGATCTGCTGGCCGATCACCGGCGTCATGACGTTGCCCAGCTCGCGCGCGTTGATGTCCGTGCTGCCGCCGGCGGCATAGCCGACGACGAAGGTCACCGGACCGGCCGGCCAGGCCGCCTGCGCGCGCAGGCCCGACGGCAGGAGGAGGGCGCCCGACCCGAGGGCGAGGGCGTTGCGGCGGGTGAGGTTCGACATCTCGTATCCTCCGGTTCTAGTTCTTGCCTGAAACGTACTTGCCGGCGCCGTCGCCGGCCATCTTGCCCAGCACCGCGCCGGACACCAGCCCGGTGCCGCCGGGATAGTTGTGGTAGAACAGCCCGCCGACCAGCTCGCCCGCGGCGAACAGGCCGGGGATGACGTGGCCGTCGGTGCTCTCGACCTCGCCGTTGGTGGTAATCTTGAGCCCCCCGAACGTGAAGGTCAGGCCGCAGGTGACGGCGTAGGCCTCGAACGGCGCCTGGTCGATCGTGTTGGCCCAGTTGCTCTTCGGCACGGCCAGCCCGCGCGTGCCGCGGCCGTCCTTGACCGCCGGGTTGAACGGGACGTCGGTCATCACTGCGGCGTTCCATTCCTTGATGGTTTTCAGGAACTGCTCCTGGTTCACGCCCTCGAGCTTGGGGGCGAGCTCCTCGATGGTGTCGGCGCGCACCTTGGTCATCCGCTTGATGCGGTACTCGTCGCGCAGCCGGTCGAGCACCTTGGCGTCGAAGATCTGCCACGCGAACTGCTGCGGCTGGGCGAGGATCACCGCGCCGTACTTGGCATAAGTGTAGTTGCGGAAGTCGGCGCCCTCGTCGACGAAGCGCACGCCGTTGGCATTGACCATGATGCCGAGCGGGTAGGAATGCTTCTGGAAGTTGTCGCCGACCTCGAGGTCGCCGAACTCCGGCGCGTTCATGTCCCAGCCGACCGCATGGCCGCCCGACCAGTTGCCGTGAGGCTTGGCGCCGATTGCCAGCGCCATGTTGATGCCGGCGCCGGTGTTGAAGCGCGTGCCCCGCACCTTGGCGAGATCCCAGCTCGGCCCGAGATAGCGCGTGCGCATCTCGGCGTTGCTCTCGAAGCCGCCGCAGGCCAGCACGACCGCCTTGGCGCCGATCCGGACGCGGCGGCCCTTGTGGCGGGCGATCACGCCACGCACCACGCCGTCCTCCTCGATCAGCGACACCGCCGCCGTCTCGTAGTGGATCGGGATGCCAGCCTTCGCCGCGGCCTTGTGCTCGAGATCGACCAGGCCCGGCCCGCCACCCCAGGCTTCGACCGCAAGGCCACCCCAGAACTTGTACTTGCCGTTGACCTTGAAGGCCTGCCGGCCGTAGCTCGGCTGGAAGCGTATGCCCTTGCTGCGCATCCATTTCAGCGTCTCGAAGCTGCGATTGACCAGGATCTCGGTCAGTTCGGGGTCGCAGCGGTAGTTGGTCACGCGGCCCATGTCGTCGAGATACTGGTCGGCGGAATAGGAGCCGAAATCGACGTCGCGCTTCTCCTCGTGCGTGAGGTCGTAGAGCTGCTCGAGGTCGTCGGCGTCGTGGAAGACCACCCGCACGGCGCCCGCGGTGTAGGTGCTGTTGCCGCCGCGCTCCTCCTCGGGGGCGGCCTCCAGCATGGCGACGGACGCGCCTTGCTCTCTTGCTGCCAGCGCTGCGCAGGCGGCAGCATTACCCGCGCCCACGACCAGGACATCGACCTCGAAACTCTCCACCCGTGCGCTCCCTCGATTTTGGCCCCGGCCTTGCACTACACTGCGGCCATGGGTGATCGTTTCGACCGTCTAGGCGCCAGGCACCACAATGTCGAGGCCCTGCTGCGCCGTCCCGGCATCGGCCATAATAACGGCCCGACCTTCGACATGTCGTGGGGGGCCTGGGTATGGCGCCGTGCCGCGGCCAAGGCCTGGAAGACGCCGAGCCCGGAGATCGCCCGGATGCGCCTGCGGCGGGCGGAGCGGCTGGGCATCACCTACAAGGAGCTGACCGCCGCATTGATGAATGCCGGCAGCAATCTCGGCACAGCAGTGATGCCGCTGTCGCTGGCGGCGCGTGTGCGGCGGGGCCCGAAAGGCGAGATCGTGGTCGAGCCGCGCAATTCGGTGGCGTCCCTGGTCGCGAGATTCGGGGGGCGGCTGTTCCTGCTGGGTGACGTGGACGCCGTTCCGGCGCTCACCGAGGCCGAGCGCGGCGAGTTTCTGTCGGTCGTGAATCGTTCCTTCGACGGCAGGATCGAGGCGATAGGATGGGGCCACGACGGGCCCGCGATCCGCGCGTTGCTGAAGGCGAACGCCGTGCCTCACCAGGAAGCTTTCCTGGTCGGAGCGGGCGTGAGCCATGAAGTGCTGGGCGAGGCTGCCGGCCTACCGTTCACCAAGGATATCGATAGGTGGTTCGGCTGACGGCCAGGGCGACAGGCACCGACCCTTCGCCGCAATGGCTGTGTTTTATAAGGTGTGGACTGCCACCTTCCGGGCGGCGCATAATTTTGAAGTTGTCAGTATCGGGAGACACGCACTGTGAAGAATCGTGAGATCAAGCCAGCGCAGACATCGACGGGCGACGGTGGCGCTCCTCTGTCGGCCGGACGATTCACCGTCAACCGGGAGCGTTGGCAAACGATCGTCGCCGGTCTCGACAAGCCGACCATCTATCGGATTTCGAATTCTTCGGCGCAGAGCTCAACCGACCCCGGCAACGCCCTGCTGGTGCAATGGGGCGAGCCGCCCCGTGTCACTCCGGTCCAGACGAAGAACACGGTGGATGTGCAGAGCAAGAGCATTGCCGTGCGCGCCGGCGACGGCGGCAAGCTGGAAACCGCCACCGGTTGGTACGAGATCGTTTCCGACTGATTTGCGCGGATCGCCGTTCCAGGACCGCTCTGCTGCTCCGGGCCGTCAGCACGATCTGACGGTCTTTTGATTTCGGGGCGACTGGCGCCTGCTCTTGTCGGGCAATAGCATCCGATCGCCGGAGCAAACCGGAGATCCGATGTGACGCAATTTCCTGCCGTGCTCGCCCTGGCGGACCTCGACGGCGTGAACGGGTTCGTGCTTGCGGGCACTGTGGCCGGAGAGCGCGCCGGCATTTCGGTTGCCAGCGCCGGGGACGTGAACGGCGACGGCTTCGACGATCTTCTGATCGGCGCCTACGGCGCGAATTCCTATGCCGGCGCGGCCTACGTCGTGTTCGGTGGCAGCGGCGGGTTGCCGGCGCGCTTCGAGCTGTCGAGCCTCGACGGCAGCAATGGCTTTCGCCTCGGCGGGATCGATCCGGACGACGAGGCCGGCATTTCGGTGTCGGGCGCGGGGGACGTGAACGGCGACGGCTTCGGCGATATCATCGTGGGCGCAAGCGGCGGCGATCCCGGCGGCCGCGCCAATGCCGGCGAAAGCTATATCGTGTTCGGCAAGGCGGGCGGCTTTGCCGCCAACATCGCCTTGTCCGGCCTGGACGGCACCAACGGCTTGCGCATCGACGGCATCGCCATCGCCGATCGCAGCGGCCGTTTCGTGTCGGCGGCCGGCGACGTGAACGGCGACGGCCTGGGCGATGTCGTCATCGGGGCGTTCGGCGCCGATCCGGCCGGTCGAAGCCTCGCCGGCGAGGTCTATGTCGTCTTCGGTCGCAGCGGCCCCCAGCCGGCGACCCTCGCGCTGTCGAGCCTGAACGGCAGCAACGGCTTTCGCCTGCCCGGATTGGCGCCCGGAGACCAGACCGGCGTGTCGGCGATGGATGCCGGCGACGTGAATGGCGACGGCATCGGCGATATCATCATCGGCGCATGGCGCGCCGATCCCGGCGGGCGCACCGATGCCGGGACCAGCTATGTCGTATTCGGCAGGAGGGGCGGGTTCGCGTCCAGCCTCGACCTCGGCGCGCTCAACGGCAGCAACGGCTTCCAGATCCGGGGCATCGACACGGACGACTATAGCGGACGCTCGGTGTCCGGCGCCGGCGACGTGAACGGCGACGGCTTCGACGACGTGATCGTCGGGTCGGTCGGAGGCGACCGGACGGGCCATGTGAATGCGGGCGAAAGCTACGTCATCTTCGGCAAGGCCTCCGGCTTCGGATCGGCGTTCGAGCTCTCGTCGATCGACGGCGTCAACGGCTTCCGGATCGAGGGCGTCGACGCGGGCGACGACAGCGGCCGCTCGGTCGCCGGCGCGGGCGACGTCAACGGCGACGGCTTCGACGACGTCATCGTCGGCGCCCATCGCGCCGATCCGAACGGAGTCGATCGGGCCGGCGAGACCTATGTGATCTTCGGCAAGGCGAGCGGCCTGGGGACCAGCATCTCCCTGTCGAGCCTCGACGGCACGAACGGCTTCCGGCTCGATGGCATCCACGCCCTGGATTACAGCGGCCGGCTCGCCACCAGGGCCGGCGACGTGAACGGCGACGGCTTCGGCGATCTGCTGATCGGCGCCAATCGGGCCGATCCTGACGGCCGCGACCTGGCGGGCGAAAGCTACGTGGTGTTCGGGGTCAAGCCGGTCGAGGCAGTGACGCGGGTGGGCAGCGCGGCGGCGCAGACGATTTCGGGGGGATTCGGCGACGACGTGCTGTCGGGCCTGGGCGGCGCCGACATCCTCTACGGCCACGAGGGCAACGACCAGCTCAACGGCGGCTCGGGCGACGACGTGATGGTCGGCGGCGCGGGCGACGACCTCTACATCGTGAGCAGCCCCGGCGACGTCGTGCTGGAACTGGCCAACGAGGGCCGCGACACGGTGCAGACCTCGATCTCGATGACCCTCGCGCCGACCCTCGAGAACCTCGTGATGTTCGGAGTCGCCGCGATCGACGCGACCGGCAATCGTTTCGGCAACACGATGACGGGCAACAGCGCGAGCAATACGTTGATCGGGCTGGACGGCGCGGACCGGCTCGACGGCAAGGGCGGCGCGGACACGATGATCGGCGGCAAGGGCAACGAGATCTATTACGTCGACGATCCCGGCGATCGGGTGATCGAGCTGGCGAACGAAGGCATCGACCTGGTGCGCTCGACCCTGGCAATCGACCTGACGACGATGCCGAATGTCGAGAACGCGACGGTGACGTCCGCGGCCGACGTCGCCATCACGGGCTCGGATGGCGACAACGTGCTGACCGGCGGCAACGGCGCCAATCTGATCGACGGCGGCGCCGGCAACGACACGATCCGCGGCAATTTCGGCGCCGACACGCTGATCGGCGGCAGCGGCGCCGACACCTTCGTGTGGATCGGGATCAACGAGAGCCGGCTGTCGGCGCCGGACCTGGTGGCGGACTTCGAATCGGGGATCGACAGGCTCGACCTGCGCGGCATCGACGCGCGGGCGAGCGTCGCGGGTAACCAGGACTTCGTGCTCGACACCGACGGCGACTTCGCCGAGGGCGAGATCCGCCTGGTCGACCACGGCACGTTCCTGATGCTGGAGGCCAACACCGACCGCGATCCCGCCGTCGAGCTGGCCATCCGCTTCGACGGCATCACCAGCCTGTCCGCCGCCGACTTCCTGTAGCGCATCGATCGGCGAAGCAAACCGGAGATAGTGACGTGCCTCAATTTCCTGCGGTTCTCGCCCTTGCATCCCTCGACGGAGGGAACGGGTTCGTGCTCGTGGGCGCGGCGGCCGGCGAGCGCAGCGGCATCTCCGTGGCCAGCGCGGGCGACGTCAACGGCGACGGCTTCGACGATCTGCTGATTGGCGCCTACGGGTCGAATGCCTATGCCGGCGCGGCCTATGTCGTGTTCGGCGGCGGTAGCGGATTCCCGGTGAGCTTCGAGCTGTCGAGCCTCGACGGCAGCAACGGCTTTCGCCTCGGCGGCATAGACGCGGACGACGATGCCGGCATCTCGGTGTCCGCCGCCGGCGATGTGAACGGCGACGGCTTCGGCGACATCATCGTGGGGGCGAGCGGCGGCGATCCCGGCGGCCGGGCCAATGCCGGCGAAAGCTACGTGGTGTTCGGCAAGGCGAGCGGCTTTGCCGCCAACGTCGCCTTGTCCGGCCTGAACGGCACCAATGGGTTCCGCATCGACGGCATCGCCACGGGCGACCGCAGCGGCCGTTTCGTGTCGGCGGCCGGAGACGTGAACGGCGACGGCCTGGACGATGTCGTCATCGGCGCGTTCGGCGCCGATCCGGGCGGCCGGAGCCTGGCAGGCGAGACCTACGTCGTGTTCGGCCGCAGCGGCACCCAGCCTGCAACGCTTGCCTTATCTAGCCTGAACGGCAGCAACGGCTTTCGCCTGCCCGGCATCCTGGCTGGCGACGACAGCGGCGTGTCGGCGATGGATGCCGGCGACGTGAACGGCGACGGCATCGGCGACATCATCATCGGCGCCTCGAGGGCCGACCCGAACGGCCGCAACGATGCCGGCGCGAGCTACGTGGTGTTCGGCCGGAAGGGCGGGTTTGCGGCCAACTTCGATCTCGCCACACTCAACGGCAGCAACGGCTTCCAGATCCAGGGCGCTTCCGTCGACGATTACAGCGGCCGCTCGGTCTCCGGTGCCGGCGACGTGAACGGCGACGGCTTCGACGACGTGATCGTCGGTTCTCTGGGGGGCGATCCCGGCGGGCGCAGCAATGCCGGCGAGAGCTACGTCATCTACGGCAAGGCGTCGGGCTTCGCCGCGAGCATCGACCTGGCCGCGATCGACGGCGTCAACGGCTTTCGGATCGACGGTATCGATGCGAGCGACAATAGCGGCCGCTCTGTCGCCGGCGCAGGCGACATGAACGGCGACGGCTTCGACGACATCGTCGTCGGAGCGTTCCGGGCCGATCCGAACGGGGTCGATCGGGCGGGCGAGACCTATGTGATCTTCGGCAAGGCGAGCGGCTTGGGCGCCAGTATCTCCCTGTCGAGCCTGGACGGCACGAACGGCTTCCGCCTCGATGGCATCCATGCCCTGGACTATAGCGGCCGGCTTGCCACCAGGGCCGGCGACGTGAACGGCGATGGCTTCGGCGATCTCATCATCGGCGCCAACAGCGCCGATCCCGGGGGGAGGGACCTGGCGGGCGAAAGCTACGTGGTGTTCGGCGTCAAGCCGGTCGAGGCAGTGACGCGGGTGGGCAGCGCGGCGGCGCAGATGATCTCGGGGGGATTCGGCGACGACGTGCTGTCGGGCCTGGGCGGCGCCGACATCCTCTACGGCCACGAGGGCAACGACCAGCTCAACGGCGGCTCGGGCGACGACGTGATGGTCGGCGGCGCGGGCGACGACCTCTACATCGTGAGCAGCCCCGGCGACGTCGTGCTGGAACTGGCCAACGAGGGCCGCGACACGGTGCAGACCTCGATCTCGATGACCCTCGCGCCGACCCTCGAGAACCTCGTGATGTTCGGAGTCGCCGCGATCGACGCGACCGGCAATCGTTTCGGCAACACGATGACGGGCAACAGCGCGAGCAATACGTTGATCGGGCTGGACGGCGCGGACCGGCTCGACGGCAAGGGCGGCGCGGACACGATGATCGGCGGCAAGGGCAACGAGATCTATTACGTCGACGATCCCGGCGATCGGGTGATCGAGCTGGCGAACGAAGGCATCGACCTGGTGCGCTCGACCCTGGCAATCGACCTGACGACGATGCCGAATGTCGAGAACGCGACGGTGACGTCCGCGGCCGACGTCGCCATCACGGGCTCGGATGGCGACAACGTGCTGACCGGCGGCAACGGCGCCAATCTGATCGACGGCGGCGCCGGCAACGACACGATCCGCGGCAATTTCGGCGCCGACACGCTGATCGGCGGCAGCGGCGCCGACACCTTCGTGTGGATCGGGATCAACGAGAGCCGGCTGTCGGCGCCGGACCTGGTGGCGGACTTCGAATCGGGGATCGACAGGCTCGACCTGCGCGGCATCGACGCGCGGGCGAGCGTCGCGGGTAACCAGGACTTCGTGCTCGACACCGACGGCGACTTCGCCGAGGGCGAGATCCGCCTGGTCGACCACGGCACGTTCCTGATGCTGGAGGCCAACACCGACCGCGATCCCGCCGTCGAGCTGGCCATCCGCTTCGACGGCATCACCAGCCTGTCCGCCGCCGACTTCCTGTAGCGCGCGCCCAGCGGATGACGGGGCCTCTCAGACGCCCAGCGTCCGGCGCAGGGAGGCAACGACGCGTTCGGCGGTCTTGCCGTCCCAGTATTCGGGAACGGTCTTCGTGCCGGTCGTCGAGGTTCCCGACTTGCCCAGCACGCCGGCGGCGACCTTTGCCACTTCCGCCATCTTCACCAGCCGGTTGGTTCCCGAGGTGATGGTGATCGGACGTTCCGTCGATTCCCTGACGGTCAGGCAGGGGATGCCGAGATAGCAAGTCTCTTCCTGGACGCCGCCGGAATCGGTGATTGCCACCACGGAGTCCATGAGAAGGCTCATGAACTCGACATATCCCAGCGGGGGCAGCAGCTTGATGTTCGTGGCCTTGGCGACCATCTCGTCGAACCCGAACTCGGTGACCCGCGCGCGGGTGCGCGGATGCATCGGAAAGGCCAGGGGAACGAGGCGGGAGATCTCGACGATCGCCGACAGCGCCACGCCGAGCGCCTCACGCGTGTCGACATTGACCGGGCGGTGGAGCGTGACGACGCCATAGCCGCCGGGCGTCAGCCCGTGCGCACGGGCCGATTCCGTCTGCTCGATCCGGGGGCGCATCATGACCAGGCTGTCGATCATGATGTTGCCGACGCGCTCGATCTTCTCGGGGGCTACGCCTTCGCGCAGGAGGTTCTCGTCGGCATCGGGAGAGGGTGTCCACAGCAGGTCGGCGATGGCGTCGGTGAGCAGCCGGTTGATCTCCTCCGGCATCGTCCGGTCGAAGCTGCGCAGCCCCGCTTCGAGATGCGAGACGGGAAGGACGAGCTTCTTGGCGGCGATCGAGCAGGCCATCGTCGAGTTCACGTCACCGACCACGACCACGTTGTCCGGCGGCTTCTGCTCGCACAGTTCTTCGTAGGCAACCATCACCGCCGCAGTCTGCTTGGCGTGGCTGCCGCTGCCGGCCCCGAGGTGATAGTGGGGCTTCGGCAGGCCGAGATCGGTGAAAAAGGCGTCCGACATCGCCGCATCGTAGTGCTGGCCGGTATGCACCAGGATCGGGGAGCACCACGACTGGTCCTTGAGGGCGTGCCAGAGCGGCGCGATCTTCATGAAGTTCGGCCGCGCGCCCGCGATCAGGTGAACACTTTTCATGCTGTCTACTCTCCAGGCTTGCGCGTTGCTTCTGTACCGGACGGCTTCGCCGGTCCGTCGTTGCGTGTCGAGGGAGCACGGTCCAGTCGGACCGCCACCGTTCCTTCCGACGGGCGGCTGAAATGCAGCCGGTGCGCGCCGAAATCGTCGTGCCAGATCAGACGGCCGCTGCGGCCCGATGGGGTGATCGTGTTCGACGCGCGGTCGGTGCGCGCGTCGCCCGACAGCACGACGAGCGTGGCCAGGCTGGCGGCGGTCCCTTCGGCGCTGACGCTCACCGCCCAGTTCGGCACGATGCTGTTGGCCTTGTCCGACATCCAGCCCTGGATGCGCGGCGTCTCGGACCCGCGCTGCGGCTCGGCGAAAGCACAGCCGGGAAGCAAGGGCAGGACCGTGGCTGCCAGCGCGGTATCGCGATCCGTCGCGCGAGCACTCGCGCCGTCGGCACGCATATCGAGGTCGAAGCTCGGAGCGAAATGCAGCCACTGCTGGAAGTGATGCGGCTGGCCGGCCTTGCACGCCAGCCAGTCGTAGACCAGGAGGAAATGGCGTGGCCGGAACACCAGGAAGCGGGCATGACGGATCGTGCGGAAATGCAGGAACGTGCATTCGGACCAGTACAGGCCGTCCGCTGCGCCTGAATTGGTCAGCGCCGATCCGAAGGGCTTCACGCCCTTGCGGGGATAGTCGCGCCCGTCGATCTCCACGCAATTGTGCGCGCGCGTCGACTCGGCATACATCCGCTTCGGATCGCCGTACCAGAAGCCGGCGACATAGGCCTCCGATCCGGGCTCGGTGCGCTGCGAATAGAAGTAGCGGCCGGTATCGACGAGGATCTCCTGGCCGCGGTCGTACCAGATGAAGCCGCCGTGATCGGCATGCTTGTGGGTGCGCGAATGGAAGCCGGCGAATTGCGCCAGGTAGCTGTCCTCGGTCACGATGGCCGGATCCGAGGAGCGGGAGCGGACGACGAACCAGCCCGATTCGGGAAAGGCGACGAACGGCTGGGCCGGCGGGCTGCCCTCGGCGCCGCCGGACAGTGCCCATCGAGTGTTCGGATCCTCGAAGCCGCTGTCGCCGGCCTTCTGGGGCGTGAGCACCCATGGATCGGTATCGCCGAAGGTCGCGATGTTGCCGTTGGGCAGGAAGAACCAACCGAGGGCCGCTTCAGCCGCCCGGATCAGTTCGCTCGATTGGGTGTCCTCGACGATCCCCGATCGAAATCCATTGAGCGTGGTCGACAGGGTCGCCAGGTGATATCCCGGCGAATGCTCGCGGTGGATGCCTTCGTCGAAGAATTGCTGCCGCAACATCTGGCGCAGGCGCAGGATGGCCTGATCGTAGAATGGCCGCACCCGATCGGCGGCACGGTAGCGCCACGTCGCTGCAAGCTGGCCCCACGCCTGGTAGAAGCCGTGATTGGTGTGGGCGGCGAGGAACTTTTCGTCGGACAGGACCTCGAGATGCTGCAGATGCGAGCGCAGGAGGCGGTCGACGACCGCGTCCTCCGCCCAGTCCTCGCGGGCGAGCGCATCGAGCAGGTAGCCGAGACGGTAGGAACGCAGGCCGACCGCCATGTCGTACCAGGCGAAACCCTCGCGCATGGTGAGGGCCGTCGCCGCGTCATCGGTCTTCGCGCAACGATCGAGCCAGTCGAGGGTGATCGCAAGGGCGCATTCGAGGTATTTCGGATCGTTCGACCCCGAATGCGCCATGAGAAGCGTCGCAAACGGGTCCCAGGAATGGAGATGGAAACTGATCGAGCGCGGCACCTCGTCCCAGGGCAGCTGCGGTCCCAACGGTTCGACCAGGTAGTCGCCGCAGCGCCAGCCGCCCGCCATTATCTTGTCGGCGCGATCCACGTATCGGCGCGCGGCGCGCCGCGGCTCGGTGTCGAGGCATTCGAATGCCGCGAGCGGCTGCGCGCGCCGCCACGAGCGGAAGCGGGTGACATCGGCGGTCACCTCCGTAGCCGGCGCGCAACTCATCGAAATGCCGTCGCCTCATTCATCGAATTACAATTCACCGATTGCGCAGCCAGAAATCGCCGGGCTCGATGAGTGGCTCCGTACCATGCGAAACTATATCAGTCGAACGATATAGTGCAGTGCAGAAAAGCGCGAATTGACAGGTCCGCAGCAGGTTACTAAGGTCAATGACGACGCGCATGAGGCATCAAGGCACCTTGCAATCAGGTCAATCGTTGGTGATTGGCGTCATATTTTGTCGCATGGTGCAATACACCGGGATGAAGAGCTCAGACGGGAGAGTCCGATGCCATTGATCCGATTCTCCGCCGAACAGGCGATCGAGAACAGGAAAACCAATCGGTTCGGCGCCTGGGGCGATCGAGCATCGCCTAACAGGGTGGAGCCGGTCGCCAAGCCGGGTTTCGACGTTCCTTTCAAGATCGAGCCCGGAAGCAAGATTTTTACCGTCGGCTCCTGCTTTGCGCGCAATGTCGAGGAGGAACTCGAGCGGCGCGGATTCGAATTGCCGATGCGGCGGGTAATGCTGCGCGACGCGCCGACCGCCATCCTCAATAATTATGCCACGCCGTCGATCTACAACGAATTCGCGTGGGCATTCGGAGAAAAGCCATTCGACGTTGAGCAGCATCTGGTCGAGCTGCAGCCCGGCAAGTTCGCTGATCTTCATTTGTCGCCAACCTTGCGCCCGGAGCCCCTGGAGCGCGTGATGGAGCGTCGCCGTTCCATCACCGCGGCCTATCGGCAAGCCGCGGAATGCCCCGTCGTGATCATGACGTTGGGGTTGGTAGAAGTTTGGTACGACAAAATCAGCGGCTGTTACCTGAATGTTTCGCCACGGCCGTCGCATCTGCGCAATGAGCCGGGCCGCTTCGAGCTGCACGTGCTGTCGTTCGAAGAGACGTATGACTATCTCGAGCGGGCGATCCTGCTCCTGCAGAAGCACGGTTTGCCGAACGTGCAGGTCCTCCTGACCGTATCGCCGGTGCCGCTGGGCGCGACGCACAGGCAATCCGACGTGATCGTCGCCAACACCTATTCCAAGTCGGTGCTGCGTGCGGCGGCCGAGACGCTGGTCGCCAAGTACGACTGGGTGACCTACTATCCGAGCTACGAATCGGTCATGCTGAGCGACCGGCGCAAGGCGTGGCGCGAGGATTTCCTGCACGTCACGCACGAGCTCGTCGCCCTGAACGTCGGGCGGATGGTCGACGCTTTCATCGGCGGGGCCGAGCAGGCCGAGGCGATTGAGGTGCAGATCGAGGCGGGTGGCGTCGTCGTTGCCGTGGAGAAGGCGCGGGAAGCGCGCGCCGGGTCGCGTGAGCAGGCTGCGGCCTTTTTCGATAATTTCTATCCACGTTTCTCCGGATCTGCGGAATTCGTCACGGAGTACGTCCAGTTCCTCATTGATGCCGGCGAATGGGCGCGAGCACTGGAAGTGCTCGACGCGGCGCCGGAGGACATGCCCGATCTCCAGACCGCGATGATTCGCGCCCGGGTGCTGATCGGGCTGGGAAGGCCGCGCGATGCATTCGACACGCTCGATGCGTTCTCCAATCGAACCGAAGGCCCCGGCGCGAAGAAGCTGCGTGTCGCTTCTTTCTGGCATGCCTTGCTCGATGCGGCGAAGGCGGTCGGCGAGGAAGGCGTGGTCACCGGGGTGCTTGCGCGTTTCCTCGTGGCCAATCCCGCTCATGCCAGCCGGGCCAACATCACCGTCGGGCGCTGGTTCCAGGATCGCGGGCAGATCGACCGGGCCATCGGATACTTCGAGACCGCTGTCGGCGGCGGAGAAGCCGGCAATCAGGCGTATTTGCCGCTGGCCGAAGCTCTCATTGCGGTCGGTCGGCGTGACGAAGCGCGCGAGGCGCTTGGGAAACTCAAGGTCGTCGGCACTGGTATGGTCTCGCGCGCGGAGCGCACCGCCGCGCTTCTCGG
Organism: uncultured Rhodospirillales bacterium; assembly: GCA_945957125.1. Lineage (GTDB taxonomy): Bacteria > Pseudomonadota > Alphaproteobacteria > Reyranellales > Reyranellaceae > Reyranella. The sequence goes on from CAMFJT010000054.1 coordinate 19,452, forward strand.
AGCGGACTAGCGTCGTCGAAAAGCGCCGTCCGCGGCGCATCGCGGCCCAGCGGTCGTGGATCGCCGGATCGGGCAGCGCGAGCGAGGAAATCTGATGCGAGGTAGCGATGTTCGTTAACGAGGCAATCCTGGCCCGGGGGCAGGAGCCCGACGCGCTTTTCGCGTTCTTTCATACGCAACGGACGGGTGGCAGCAACTTCCAGCGTTGGTTGCGCCAGCATTTTCCCGACGAGGTGGTCTATTCGCCGCGGACCGTCGGCAATTTCGTGCATTGGCAGAAGATGTCGGATTTTTCCACCCTTGACCGGTTCAAGGTCTTTGCCGGTTTCGGAGAGTATCGGAATTATCCGCTCGAGCGGCCGCTCATTGCACTGGCGACGATCCGACACCCGTTCTATCGGATCGTCTCGCTCTACAAGATGAGCAAATCCCACCCGACGCATTTCCTGCACGAGGTGGCGGCGGCCGAGAGCTTCGAGAATTTCTACCGCATCGGATCGCAACGCAAAGGATGGTATTTCCACAACCTCACCACCCGGCGGATCGGCGGCGGCAGCGACGCGAAATTCGATCAGGCGGTCGCCAACATGAAACGCGACTTCGGCATGGTGATCCCGACCAACGATCTTTTCCGCGGCAGCGAGATCATGCTGGAAAGATATCCGTGGAAGATGAAGCCGATGGAAAAGAAGGGTGCACGGCCGGACGCGGAGAACTATCAGGCCTTCGACTCGTCGCCGGTGCGAGCGGAGATCATGGCCAACAACCGGGAAGACGAACGTTTGTATGAATACGTCGTGCGCGGCGCGCACGTTACCGAGTGAGGCAATTATGAGTTCGGCAGCCGGGACGGACAGGTGGAAGGCCGATGAGGATTTCGAGGAATACAGGAAATCCCATCCGGGCGCGGATTACTCGCAGTTCTACACGACCCGGACAGCCGCCATGGTGCGGTCCGGCAAGCAGCATAACAGCCTTGGCAACAATATCGTCACGGGCGAGATCGGCGAATTCTGGGAGACCGGGGCGAAGCAGGCACAGCGCCTGATGCGGCTGGGCGACGTCCAGCCGTCGCACCGGGTGGTGGAATACGGCTGTGGCAGCCTGCGTGTCGCCGGTCATTTCCTCAAGCTGCTCGAGCCCGGCAATTTTTTCGGTCTCGACGTGATCGCCGATTTCTACGAGCAGGGGCGTGCCAACGTCGGAGCGGAGTTGCTCGCCAAGGCGCGCCCGCGGCTCGAGGTAATCTCGGACGAATCGGTCGCGGCGGCAGCCGAATTTCGCCCCGACTACGTTTTCGCCCATTCGGTGGTGATCCATGTCCACCCGGACATCCTGCCGAAGATGTTCGCCAACATGGCCCGCATCGCCTCCAAGCCCGGCGCCATCCTGGCGTTCAATGCGATGATCCATGACCCGGCGGTGCGTTACGCCAATCTCGGCTGGGCCTGGCCCGAATCCTACTACCTCGGGCATTTCCGCGACTTCAAGGTGCTCAAGATCGAGCGGGGCAAGCTGACCGACAAGGGCGGCTATCAGGTGGGCGGGGCGATGTTCGTGTTCCAGCGGGCTGCCTGAAAGATTTGCGTCGAGGACATAGATGTTCGTTAACCGGCAAAAACTGCAGATCGCCCGGGCGCCGGAGACGCTGCTTGGCTTCTTCTACACGCAGCGCACCGGCTCCAACGCGATGACGGGCTGGCTGCAGCAGACGGTGCCGAAGGACAAGGTCTATTTCTACCGCAACGTGAAGAACTTCATTCACTGGCAGAAGCAGCCGCCGGGCACGCTCGACGGCTTCCGGATATTCGCGGGCTTTTCCGATTTCGCGCCAAAGGACCTCGGCGGCCGGCCGTTCGTGGCCTTCGGAATGGTGCGTCATCCGATCCACCGTCTCGCTTCGCTCTATGCGCTGAGCAAGCGGGACAAGCCGCACGTCTATCACGAGCTGGCCAATCGCACTTCGTTCGAAGGCTACTATCGCGAAGGCTCGAAGGATCGGGCCTGGTACTTCCAGAATCTCGTCTGCCGGCGGATCGGCGGCAAGCCGACCTTCGCTGCGGCAAAGGCGGCGATGGAGGAATATTACGGGATTGTCGGCCCGACCGATCGCCTCGACCAGTTCAGCAAGCTGATGATCGAAAGCCTCGGCTGGACAGTCGACCCGATCAAATCGGCAAAGGTCGACGATGCCGGCAAGTACGAAGGCGTGATGAGCTCGGCGGCGCGTGACGAGATTCTCGCGGCCAATGCCGAGGACCTTGCGCTCTATGAGTACGTCAAGCGGCTCGGTGAGCCCGCCGCGGTCCCGCCGCCGCGGCCCGTCGAGGTCTCCAGCGGCGGAAAGCCCGCCGTCGCCGAACCGGTCGCGGAAACGCCCGGCGTGCCGCGTTGCCCGATCTGCGATGCCGCACTCGACAAGATCACCGACGTCAAGTCGGGTGGCTATTGCCCCGGCTGCAACACGCCAGATCGCGGCCGCTCACTCAGCCAGGTGCTTGAGCGGACCGTGATGCCGGCCGTAAAGGCGGCTGGTGTGAGCGATCTGCCGTTGCTGGCCTTTGCCGCCAGCGGCGGAGAGCGCAAGTTGCTCGACCGTCATTTCCCGTCGATCAAGTCGGTGTCCCTGTATGGCAAATATGGCGCCAGCCACGAATCCGGGGTCGATATCCGCGACCTGAGCCGCTATCCCGCCAACAGTTTTTCCGGCGCGATGGGCATCCTGCTCTTCGACTATTTTCCGGAGCATGAAGCCGCCCTTGCCGAGGTCTACCGCGTGTTGGCGCCTGGGGCCGTACTGTTCAACCTCGTGCTGACTCCGCGCGTGAAGCCCGATGATTCGCCGCCGCGTGTGACGAAGCGGATCGAGCCGCGGCCAGGGTATTTCGACTACATCCCGGCCGGTGGCCAGCTCCTCAACGTCACAGTGGGGCAGGACTGGATGCTGAAGGCCATGGCGGCTGCGGGCTTCGAGCCGCAGCAGGTCCGGACCTTCGATCGCGGAACCGGTGCGTCGCTCGAATGGTTCGTCGGGTTCAAGCCGGCGCCAAAGGGCACCCGGAAGGAAACGGCTGCGAAGGCGGTGCCAGCGCGGCCCGTCGAGGCGCCGAAGCCGGCAAAACCCCGCGCCACGATGACGGAATCCTTCACCAAGACCCACACGGTTGATGTCGATCCCGCGTTCGGCTTTCGGCGGGTCACTCTGGAAATGACCGTTCCTTCGGTCCCGCATGAGGGGCGTACGGCGAACTTCGTCGAGCACAAACCCGGCACCGACACCGTGCTCGCGCTGTCGCGCGGCCGGGTCACGATCTCCGAAGACCTCGGTAGATCCTGGGAATGCCGCCCTCTACCCGACGCCGAGGACATCGACTTCGAGAACTGCTTCACCACGGAGGCCGGCGACCACATATTGCAGGTCAAGTCGGGGCAGAAGTCGGTCTCCGACGGGACGGTCTTCGTCTACGATTCCAACTGGTCCCTGCGCAGCCGCTCGCCGGCCGGGCGGTATCGCTGGCACGGCAGCCGATCGATCGGCCAGTCCGGCAACACGATCATGTGGGCGGAGTATCCCGAGAACAAGGCCAAGTATGCGCGCGGGCAGGAGCATCTGGCGGAGCATCCGCGGGTCTGGCGCTCGCGCGACGGCGGCGCCACCTGGGAAGCGGTGTTCGAGCAGAACGGGCTGACCATCCGCCACTTCCATACCCTCGTCGCCGATCCGTACGTTCCCCGGCAGTGGTGGCTGTCATCGGGCGACCGCGCCGACGAAAGCAAGGTATGGCTGTCGTCGGACGACGGCGATTCCTGGGTCGAGGTCACCGACCCCGCTCCACGCGTCAAGCTCCATCCCGGCGCGATGCGTTCGGTGCAGTCGGTTCACCGCTATACCGACATCTGGCTCGGTCGCGACGAAGTCGTCTGGGGTACCGATGACTGGCTCGGCACACCGGGCGCGCCGGGTGTGATCGATTCCGCTGCGGAACCGGGCGTGCCGCGCGCGGGTGCCCGCGTGATGCGCTCGCGGCGGACGAAGCCGCTGCAGCCGGTCGACGCGGGATGGATCGGCAATCCGGTCCGCTCGATCACCGACGTGGGCCCTGCGCTGGTGATGACGACCGAGGCCAAGTACAAGCCGCTGCCGCGGCCGCAGGTCTATCTCGTAGCGAAGAACGGCTCCTCGCAGCCGGCGGAGCTCTGCACCGTCGAGGCTCTGCGCGACCGCGGCACGGGTTTTACCTATTCGCGCGCCAGCGCCGTAGCGCGCGACGGCGTGTTCTTCAGCTTCCGCGGCGGCCAGGACCTGTGCACGCTGCCGACTCGCATCATCAGATGGAAGGTCGACTTTGGCTGAACTGTTGGTACCTGCGATTCGTTTCCTTCGAGGCGCAGGCGCCTTTGCCGCCGCATTGGTGGCGCTCGCCCTGGCTTGTCCCGGCGCATCCGCGCAGCGCGCCGACGGCGCCGGCGGATCGACTCAGCCGGGGCCGGGTTCGGCGGATACGGCCAGTTGCGCCGTTCTCGTCGCGGCACATCCAGGCGCACCCTGCAGCTTCGATTTCACGCAATTCCGGACTCGCGACGCGCATCTCGACCTTCTCACGACCAGAGGGATCGCCGGGAGCGGCCTGTTCAACGGGACTGTCCATGTGGCGCGCAACGTCCAGGAGGCCAACAACCTCGGCAAGCGCCTCCGGCCCGGGGACCAACTCGTGCTGCAAAACGGCATATGGCGCGACGCGGCCCTTTCGATCCAGGCCAAGGGCACCCCGTCGCAGCCGATCCTGATCCGGGGGGAGAGCGCATCGGGAACGACGCTGACCGGAACGTCCTCGATCCGCCTGTGGGGCGAAAACCTGATCCTTCGCGATCTGAGATTTGCCGACGGGACGGCCGACAGGGATCCCTACGTCGTGGTGCGGCTCGGAGCCGGCGCCGATCAGGCCTGCAATCGCTGTATCGTGGATCACATCGAAGTCGACGACGTGAAGAGCGCGCCGGATCGATATTCCACCCTGGTGGTCATCTACCTGCTGCTGCAAGGCCGCGACATCACCGTCGCCCATTCGAGCTTCCTGCGCAAATCGAACGTGGGGCCGGTCGTCTTTGCCAGCCATCCGATCGAGCATCAGTGCAATATCGGGCTTGCGCCGGGCGAAAGATGCTACCAGCGCCTGCTGATGACCGACAACCGGTTCTCCGACGTCTCGCGAGACGTGCGGCAGCGTCGGTCCCCGCGCGGCAAGTTCAAGATCATGGAGATCGGTGCGGGACATTTCGCGACCGCCTCGTCGTATTCGGTCATCCAGAACAACGTCTTCGAGCATGCCGATGGCGGCACCAACACCGTCGACTTCAAGACGAGCGACGTGCTGGTTCGTCGCAATCGCTTTTATTCCAATCTTGGCACCCTGAATCTCCGCTCGACCAACCGCGTGCTGATCGAGAACAACGTCTTCGACGGCTCCGAGCGGACAGGGATGGGTGGCGTGCTGATCCAGGGCAAAGGCCATTGGATCGTCCATAACCTGTTCCGCAATCTCGTCGACCCGATCAACGATTATCACTATCCGCTCTCGATGTCGGCGGGGCTCTACGAGGAGCTGGCCGACGGCCAGACCGATTATGCGCGGACCAGGCAAGTGGTGATTGCCGACAACGTATTCGAGCGTGTGGGATTTCCCGCAGTCGCGATGGGCGTTTTTCCCAAGCCGGAAATCGGCCGCACGCTCATGCCGACCGACGTCCTGTTCGCCAACAACGTGATGTCGTTCGCGCCCGGCTCGTCGGTTCCGGCCAATCCGCGGTTCGAGGACGCGATTCGCCATGTCGTGCCCGGCGCGGCCTATACCGGAATCCGTTTCCAGGATAACCGTATCGTGCCCTGAGCGGATCGCCGCGCCGCGCCGAATTCAGTCCATGAGACTCGAATGGCCCGTGGAGTGATGCTATTGGTTCTCCCGGGCGGAGAGTGATGTTCGAGGTGTCTGTGCGAGGCAGGCCGCAGAGCTCTGTTCGCACGGATTGAATGCGCAGGGTTACGAGACATGCAGGCAAGATCGGCTGGACGCCTCTCTCCCCATCTCCGCCGCCTCGAAGCGGAGGGAATGGCGATTATCCGGGAAGTCGCGGAAAGCTTTCGCAACCCGGTCCTTCTTTATTCGATCGGCAAGGACAGCAGCGTCGTGCTGCATTTGGCGCTGAAGGCGTTTGCGCCCGGCCGATTGCCTTTTCCCTGCCTGCATATCGCGACCGGATGGGATTTCCGGGCGATGCTGGAATTTCGCGACCGGCGCGCGGCGGAGCTGGGCCTCAACCTGATCGTCCATACCAATCCCGACGGCCTCGCGCGCGGGATCAATCCCCTGGATCACGGCTCGCAACTCCATATGTCGGTGATGGGCACCGAGGCGCTCAAGCAGGCACTGGACGCTGGCAAGTTCGATGCGGCGCTGGGCGGCGCGCGGCGAGACGAGGAAAAGGCCCGTGCCAAGGAGCGCGTGTTCTCCCATCGCTCGCCCGGGCATATCTGGGAACCGCGCAATCAGCGTCCGGAACTCTGGGGCCTGTATAACACCCGGCTCGCGCCGGGCGAGACCATGCGGGTCTTTCCGCTGTCCAACTGGACCGAGCTCGACGTGTGGACCTACATCGAGGCGGAAAACATCCCGATCGTGCCGCTCTACTATGCGGCGCCCCGGCCGATCGTGCGCCGCAGCGGCATGCTCATCTTCCGCGACGACGAGCGCATGAAGCTCGAGCCCGGCGAGCAGACCGAGGAAATGTGGGTCCGTTTCCGGACCATGGGCGACTGGCCGTTGACGGCGGCTCACGAGAGCCGCGCCGAATCGATCGACGAGGTGATCGCGGAAATCCAGTCGTCCCGCGTCAGCGAGCGCGCGGGGCGCCTGATCGACCAGGACCAGGAAGCGTCGATGGAACGCAAGAAGAGAGAGGGCTACTTCTGATGGACGCTTCGGCTCGCAGCGATAACGAAGGCCGAGGGCTTCTGCGTTTCCTGACCTGCGGTTCGGTGGACGACGGCAAGTCGACGCTGATCGGGCGGCTGCTCTACGACAGCCAGCTCATTATGGACGACACGCTGAGCAGCCTGGCCAAGGACAGCCGCAAGCACGGCACGGTCGGCGAGGACATCGATCTCGCTCTCCTGGTGGACGGACTGGAAGCCGAGCGCCAGCAAGGCATCACGATCGACGTGGCCTATCGGTTCTTCGCGACGCCGAATCGCTCGTTCATCGTCGCCGACACGCCGGGACACGAGCAGTACACGCGCAACATGGCCACCGGCGCGTCGAATTGCGATCTGGCGATCATCCTGGCAGATGCGCGCAAGGGCATCCTGTCACAGACCCGGCGCCATACCTACATCTGCTCGCTGCTCGGCATCCGGCACGTCGTGCTGGCGGTGAACAAGATCGATCTCGTCGACTTCTCACAGGAGACGTTCGACCGCATTGTCGCGGAGTGGAGCGAGTTCGCGTCCGGCCTCGGCTTCCGGACGGCGGTGCCGATCCCGGTTTCCGCGCGCTTCGGCCACAACGTCACGCGCAGCGGCGAGGAGATGCCGTGGTACGCGGGGCCGACCTTGCTGGCGCATCTCGAGACGGTCGACGTGGAAGCCGAAGCAGCCGAGAAGCCGTTCCGCTTTCCGGTGCAGCGCGTCAATCGACCGAATCTGGATTTCCGTGGCTTCTCCGGCACTGTGGCGTCGGGGCGGATCGCGGTCGGCGATGCCATCGTCGTGGCGGCGTCGGGACGCCAGAGCCGGATCTCCCGCATCCTCGGTCCGGATTCCGATCAGGACATGGCGACCGCGGGCGAAGCAGTCACGCTTTGCCTTGCTGACGAGATCGACATCGCACGCGGCGACGTGCTGGCTCCGCCCAAGGATCGTCCGGAAGTCGGCGATCAGTTCGCGGCCCACGTTCTGTGGATGGACGACAAGCCCTTGCTGGCAGGCCGCCAGTACCAGATGCGCATCGGGAACCTCTGGACCACCGCCTCGATCACCTCGATCCGCCATCGCATCGATGTGAACACGCTCGAGCGCCAGCCGGCCCGGCAGATCTCGCTGAACGAGATCGCGGTTTGCCATGTGTCCTCGACCCAGCGCGTGCCGATCGATCCGTATGCCGAGAACCGTGCGACCGGCGCCTTCATCCTGGTCGATCGCTACACCAACCATACGGCCGGCGCCGGAATGGTGGATTTTCAGCTCACGCGAGCGACCAACACCTATCAAGAGCACTATCCGATCGACAAGCACGCCCGTGCCGCGCTCAGTAACCAGAAATCGCTCGCCATCTGGTTCACGGGCCTGTCGGGCTCCGGCAAGTCGACCATCGCGAAGATCGTCGAGCAGCGGCTGCACGCCGAGCGTCGCCATACCTACACATTGGACGGCGACAACCTGCGCTCCGGCCTGAATCGGGACCTGGGCTTCACCGACGCCGACCGCGTCGAGAACATCCGGCGCGTCGGTGAGGTCGCCAAGCTGTTCGTCGATGCCGGGTTGATCGTGCTGTGCTCCTTCATCTCGCCCTTCCGTGCGGAAAGGCAGATGGTGCGGGAGCTGATCGGCGGCGAGGATTTCGTCGAGGTCTTCGTCGACACGCCGATGGAAGAGTGCATGCGGCGCGATCCGAAGGGCCTTTATGCCAAGGTCGGCAGGGGCGAGATCAGGAACTTCACGGGCCTGTCGAGCCCCTATGAGCCGCCCATCAAGCCGGACCTGCATCTGCAGACTCTCGGCACCACGCCGGAAATGCAGGCGGAGGTCGTGCTTCGCCATATCGCGATGCTGATCGGCGAAGCTTCGGGTCGGGATGCTCCGAGCCGGTAAGACGCCGGCGCGGGCTTGCAACGATTTCGCGGGAATGTTGATATCCGGTCGGATGGCCAGGTAAGGCGAGGTGCTACGGAGATGGACTCTCATCCAACGCCTCCGGTTCCAGCTGACCCTTCGTCCAAGGTTTTCCTCGACGAAGGCCGGCGTCAATTCGCTGCCGGAAACTACGAAGAGAGCGAGAGCCTGCTGCTCAGGGCGCTGAGGAGCGGGGCGGACGAGAGCGTGTGCCGGCTGTACCTCGCCCGCATCTGCAACAACGCCAAGCGGTGGGACGGCTCGCTCGAGCACTGGCAGTGGCTGCGCAACCTCGATCCCTCGAAGCTCGAGCCGCACCTGCAGGTCGCGCGCGCTCTGTACCGACTGGACCGGAAGGAGGAGGCGGCAACCGGTTTCCGCGCTGTCCTGGCGATCGATCAGGAGCATGCGGAAGCGCGTACGCGATTGACGGAGATCGAGCGCTCGGTCG
>CAMFJT010000055.1 GCA_945957125.1 uncultured Rhodospirillales bacterium
ACCCGCTTCATCGAGATCCGCCGCGGCCGGCTGGTCGAGATCGACGATCCCGGTGACTTCTTCGACGCGCAGGTCGATCGGGCCGGCTAACGCGGCGGGAGATCGCGCGACAGGCCGATCAACGGCCTCGGCTCGGGGGCTTCAGCGGTCTCGGTGATCGGCTTGGGGTCGGGATCGAGCGGCGAGGCGGTGGCGCCCGCGCCGACATTGGAGCCGATCCCGCTGCCGCTGCTGGCGGGGCTGCCGCCCGTCGAGCCGGGGCGGATGTCGCTGCCGCCGAAGCCGGGCACGCGCGTGTCGGGAATCGGCGACGATTGGGCCCACGCGGTCGCCGCGCCGCACGCCATCGCGACGGTGACGGCAAGTGTCGAGACCGAACGAATCATGAAGAGACCTCCGGAATGCTGCAGCAAGACAGCGTTCGGCGGCGGTCGAAGGTTGCCGATCAGCTCACGAGCTGGCCACGGAACGCCCAGCGCGTCATGCGCTTCTCGACGAGAACGCAGACGGCGTACATCGCCACGCCCATGATCGCGATGGCGAACAGGCCGGCGAAGGTGGTCGGGGTATCGTTGCGCGCGCCGGCCGACAGCATGAGGAAGCCGATGCCGCGATTGCCGCCGACCGTCTCGGAGATCACCGAGCCGATGAAGGCCAGCGTGATGGCCACCTTGAGGCTGGCGAACAGGTAGGGCATGGCGCGCGGGATCCCGACCTTGCGCAGGATCTCCAGCCGCGAGGCGCCGAGGCTGTTGAGCACGTCGACCATCTCCGGCTCGATGGTGGCGAGGCCCGTGGCGACGTTGACCACGATCGGAAAGAAGCTGATCACACCGGCGGTGATCACGGCCGGCAGCGCGCCGACGCCGACCCAGATCATCAGGATCGGCACGATCGCCACCTTGGGCACCGCGTTGAAGGCGATCAGCAAGGGATAGAGCCCGGCATAGATCAGCGGCGAGGCGCCGATCAGCACGCCCAGCACAACGCCGCCCGCGATGGCGATCGCGAAGCCCAGCACCGTGGTCCACAGCGTGTCCCAGCAGAAGGCCAGCAGGATGTCGATGCGCTGGACGAATACCGTGAAGACCTTGGTCGGCCGCGGCAGGATGATCTCGGGCAGGTCGAAGACGATGCAGGCCAGTTCCCACACGACGAGGAAGACCGCCATGGCGAGCCACGGCATGGCGAGCGTGACGATGCGGCGCGTGCGGTCGGTCATGCCGCATGCTCCTGATGGATGCGGTCGCGCAGCTCGTGGACGATGTCGACGAAGGCGGGCTCGAAGGTCGCCGCCAGCGTGCGCGGGCGCGGGAGGTCGATCTTGCGCACCTTCACGATGCGGCCCGGCCGGCGGCTCATCACGTAGACGGTGTCGGCGAGATAGACCGCCTCTCGCAGGTCGTGGGTCACCAGCACGCCGGTGAAGCGCTTCTCCAGCCACAACGCCTGCATGACGCCCCACAGCTCCTCGCGGGTGAAGGCGTCGAGCGCGCCGAACGGCTCGTCGAGCATCAGCAGCTCCGGCTCGTGGATCAGCGCGCGGCACAGGTTGGAGCGCTGCTGCATGCCGCCCGAGAGCTGCCAGGGATATTTGTCGGCGAAGTCGCTGAGACCGACGGTCTTCAGCAGCGTCATGGCCTTGGCGACGTACTCGGCGCGGTGGCGGCGGAAGCGGCGCTTGTGCGGCTCGACGATCTCCATCGGCAGCAGCACGTTGTCGATCGTGGTGCGCCACGGCATCAGGGTCGGGTTCTGGAACGCCATGCCGACGCCCTTGATCGGCCGCGTCACGCGCTTGCCGGCGACGGTCACCGTGCCGCCGCTGGCCGGCAGCAGCCCGGTGACCAGCTTCATGATCGTCGACTTGCCGCAACCCGACGGCCCGACGACCGCGACGAACTCGCCTTTGCCGATCTCCATCGTGGCATCGGCCAACGCGAGCGTCGTCTCCTTGCCGAGCCGGTAGGTGAGGCTGACTCCCTTGAGATCGACGAACGTCATGAGATCATCCCCTCCCCAGTCTTCTGGGGAGGTGCCGCCGTCTTACGGCGACGGAGGGGTCATGACTCATGAGGGCTCGACCCCTCCGTCGCGGATTACCGCGACACCTCCCCCGAAGACGGAGGAGGGGTCGAGTATCATCACTTCGCGACCATCCGGTCGGCCTTGGGCGGCAGGTATTTATTGGTGAAGACCTTGTCGGGCGCGGGCGCCTCGGGCAGGCCGAAGGCTTCCGACACGGTCTTGACCGCCTTGGCGAAGCGCGCGGGATCGACGTCGCCCATGCCGTTGGCCTTCACGAAGGGCGTCAGCACGTTGGTCTGCAGCGAGATCTGCAGGCGCTCCAGCTCCAGCGCCTCGTCGATCAGCGGGTCCTTCTTCTTGGCCGCGGCGATGCCGAGCTTGTTGTCGGCGATCACGTCCCGCCAGCCCTTGATCGTGGCAGCGATGAAACCCTTCACCGCCTTCTCGTTCTTGGCCATCTCGGGCGAGACGACGATGCCGTTGGCGTAGAGGTCGAGGCCGAAATCGACGTAGCGCATGGCCACGATGTCGTCGAACTTCACGCCGCGCGCCTTGAGGTCGAGCATCGACGAGAAATAGTGGCCGGAGATGAAGTCGACGCTGCCCTGCACCAGGCTCTGCTCGCGCAGCTGCGGCGTCAGGTTGACGTGCTCCCACTTGGAGATGCCGTTGATCTTGGCGAAGGCCGGGAAGAGCCGGAACGAAGCGTCGAATACCGGCGCGCCGAGCTTCTTGCCCTCGAGGTCCTTCGGCCCCTTGATGCCGCTCTTCTTCAGCGCATAGACGCCGAACGGCGCATAATCGTACGCCATGAACACGCAAAGCACCTCTTTGCCCGCGTTCTTGGCGTTGTATTCGATCGTCGAGTTCACGTCGGCGAAGCCGATCTGGTAGGCGCCGGTGGCGACCCGCTGCACCGCGCCGGCCGAGCCCTGGCCGGGGTCCATCGTGACGTCGAGTCCCTCGGCCTTGTAGTAGCCCTTGTCGAGCGCCACCAGGAACGGCGAGGTCGGGCCCTGGAAGACCCAGTCGAGGGTGAACTTCACGGGCGTCTGCGCGTTGGCCGGCGCCATGCCCATGGCCAGCACGATCGCGGCCGCGCCACCCAGCCACCTGGCGATCCTGTTCATCGTCGTCCCCTCGCTTCGTTCCCTGTGCGCCGACTCTTAGGCGGCGCCACCCGTCCCGCCAAGGGGATATCAGGCAGATTCTATGCCAGCCCTCTGGGTCGCCACCAGGCCGGCGAAGACGCCGCCCTTGGCCATCAGCTCGGCATAGGCGCCGTGCTCGACCATCCGGCCGTGTTCCATCACCACCACCTGGTCGGCGTCGCGGATGGTCGACAGGCGATGGGCGATGACGAAGGTGGTGCGGCCCTGCATCAGCACCTTGAGTGCCTTCTGGATGCGCGCCTCGGTGACCGAATCGAGCGCACTCGTGGCCTCGTCGAGGATCAGGATCGGCGGGTTCTTGAGCAGGGCGCGGGCGATCGCCAGGCGCTGCCGCTCGCCGCCCGAGAGGGTCGTGCCGCGCTCGCCAACCAGGGTCTCGTAGCCCTGCGGCTGGCGCATGATGAACTCGTGCGCCTCGGCGAGCCTGGCCGCCTCCTCGAGCTCGGCCTGGGTCGCATCGGGCTTGCCGATCCGGAGGTTGTCGGCGATCGAGCGGTAGAACATCGTGGAATCCTGGAACACCACGCCGATATTGCGGCGCAGCGATTCGAGCTTGATCTCCCGATGGTCCACGCCGTCGATGCGGATCACGCCCGACTGCGCGTCCCACATGCGGTGCAGCAGCGACAGCGCCGTGCTCTTGCCTGCGCCGGTCGGGCCGACGAACGCCACGGTCGTCCCCGTCGGCACATGCAGGTTGAAATGAACCAGGGCGGGCCGGCGGCCGTCATAGGAGAAATTGATGTCCTCGAAATCGACGTTGCCCTTGGCCCGGCCGATATCCTTGCCGTTCGGGTTGTCGGGCACGGTCGACTGGTGGTCGAGCACTCGGAAGAAGTCGGCCAGCGCCGGCATCTGGAAGAAGACGCGGCTGACGAAGCCCGACGCCTGGTCCATGCGCCCGATCAGCATGGTGGCGAAACCCATGAAGCTTACGATCTCGCCGACGCTCGCCTCGCCGCGCGTATACAGCCAGGTGCCGAGCACGAAGATCGAGATTACCGTCAGGGTCGAGGCGGCGCGCGTCAGCACCGAGAGCAGCGCCCACCAGTTCAGCACCGGATATTGCGCCGCCAGCGTCTCGCCGATGATACGGCGCATCTCGCCCGTCTCGGCGGCCAGCCGCACGAAGCTCTGGATCAGGTGGATGTTGCCCAGCGCGTCGCCGGCCCGGCCGGCCAGGACGCTGTGATATTCCTCGACCTGGGCCTGCAGCCGGTCGGTCCGGCCCACCACCCAGGCGTTGGCGATCGCGAAGAAGATGATGAGCACGATCAACAGCAGGCCGAGCCGCCAGTTCATGAACAGGCTGAGCGGCAGCATGATGAACAGCGCCACGAAGGTCGCCAGGTTCTCACGGAAGAAGCTGAGCCAGATGCCGAACAGGTGATCGACGCCGGTCAGCATGATCTTGAGCAGCCGGCCGGAATGCTGCGAATTGTGGAACGCGAAGGGCAGCACGAGCACATGCTCGAAATAGCGCGCCATGGCACCGAGCCGGCGGCGGTGCGCCATGCGATCGGCCTGCAGCGAGACCACGATATTGGCGACGATGCCGCCGATGCCGACCGCGGCCCACAGGATCAGCAGCGCCCGCGCCTCGTGCCATAGCTCCTGCTCGCTCTTGCTGCGCGCATTGGACAGCAGATCGACGACCCGCCCGAACAGGACGGGCTCGTAGAACTGCAGCGCCGCCACCGCGACGTTGGCCAGGGCGAGCATGATCGCCAGCCCCCGCTCGTCGCGCAGCAGCCCGATCACCCGACCGTAGACGCGGAAGAAGTCCATGCCTGCCGTTACGCCCCGCTCTTGCCGGACCGGGGGCGTCCCGCCCGCTCTTGATCATGCGGCGGGCGGGACGCCCGCGGTCCGGCAAGACGGCTGTCCACGTCCACTCCTACGCCGCCGGCTTGCCGAGGAAGCTCTCGACGGTCTTCACGAAGAAGCTGATGCCGAACGGAATCGCCATGTCGTTGAAGTCGTAGCGGGAGTTGTGCAGGTTGATCGCCTCGCTCCCGCCATTGCCGAGCATCACCATGGCGCCCGGCACCTTCTCCAGCATGTAGGAGAAGTCTTCCGCACCCATGCTCGGCTTGACGTTGTCGCGCACGCCCGACGCGCCGCAGACTTCCGCCGCGATGCCGAGCGCGAACTTCGTCTGCTCGGGATTGTTGACCGTGGGCGGATAGCCCGGCCGGTGCTCGACCTCGATCTTCACGCCGTACATCTGCGCGGCGCCGTCGCAGATCTCCTTGATCCGGCGCTGCGCCAGCGCGCGGTTCTCCGGCGTCGTGGTGCGCGTCGTGCCGCCGATATGCGCTTCGCCCGGAATCACGTTGTAGGCCGAGCCCGCCTTGAAGAAGCCGACCGTGACCACCGTTGCGTCCTGCGGATCGATGTTGCGGCTGACGATGGTCTGCAGCGACATCACGATGCTCGCCCCGACCACCATCGGATCGGAGGTGGTGTGCGGATGGGCGGCATGACCGCCCTTGCCGGTGATGCGGATGTCCCAGCGGTCGGCCGCTGCAAGCAGCGGGCCGGGGCGCGACACGATATGGCCGAGCGGAACGCCCGGCTTGTTATGGATCGCGAACACCACATCGCAGGGAAACTTCTCGAACAGCCCGTCCTCGATCATCGCCTTGCCGCCCCCGCCGCCTTCCTCGGCCGGCTGGAAGATGAAATGCACCGCGCCCTCGAAATCGCGCTTCTCGCTGAGAACCTTGGCCGCACCGAGCAGCATGGCGGTGTGGCCGTCATGGCCGCAGGCATGCATACGGCCGGGATTCTGCGAGCGATGCTCGAAATCATTCAACTCGTCCATCGGCAGGCAATCCATGTCGGCCCTGAGGCCGATGGACTTCAACGAGTTGCCCTTGCGCAAGGTTCCCACCAACCCGGTCTTGCCCAGGCCGCGCGTCACTTCGAGGCCCCATTCGGCAAGCTTGGCGGCGACGATGTCGGAGGTACGCGATTCCTGGTAGGCGAGCTCGGGATGGGCGTGGATATCGCGGCGGATGGCGGTGATCTCGCCCTGGATTTCGAGGGCGCGCGGCACGACGGGCATGGGGAACTCCGGGTGAAGGGGCAGCTTACTTTAGACGCGGAACCGGCGCCCACGCGAGATCGCTCTTCACCGCCTGCATGATGAAGGACGAGCGCGAGCCCTTCACGCCCGGCATGCGCAGCAGCGCCTTCATCGCGAAATCGCTGAAGCGGGCGAGGTCCGGCGCGAAAACATGGAGCAGGAAATCCATGTCGCCCGTCACGGCGTAGCAGGCCACCACTTCCGGCCGGGCCCGGATCGCCGCCTCGAACGCCGCGACGGTCTTCTCCGAATGGTCGTCGAGCGTCACCTCGACCAACGCCTGCAGCCCGTAGCCCATGGCCGCCGGCGCGACGAGCGCGGCATAGCGCGTGATGACGCCCTCCTCCTCCAGCCGCTTCACGCGTCGCTGGCAGGGCGTGGCCGACAGCCCCACACGGTCGGCGAGCTCGACGATCGGCAGGCGGCCCTCGTGCTGCAGGACGGAGAGGATCTTTTTGTCGATCTCGTCGAGATCAGCCATTATTCACCTCCACATTATATATTTTGAGTGATTATCTCCAAAAAAGAGGGATTTGGCACGCCACTTCGCCGGGATTCGCTCAGGGGTGACGCCCCATATTCCCATCATGGAAATGCTCGCCCCCGTCGACGGCCTCCGCGGCAACTACACCGGCATGGCGCCGGATTGGACCGTGCTTCAGTCGCTCGATCGCTATTCGGACGAAGACCAGCTGGTGTGGCGACTGCTGGTCGAGCGCCAGACGGCGGTGGCGCAGGAATTTGCCTGTGCAGAGTTCCTCCACGGCCTCGAGACGTTGGGCATCGGCGACGGCATCCCCGATTTCGAAGCCGTCAACGCACGGCTCGAGCCGTTGACCGGCTGGCGCGTGGTCGGCGTTCCCGGGCTTATCCCGGACGCCGCATTCTACGATCACCTCGCCCATCGGCGATTTCCGGTCACGGTCTGGATCCGCAAGCGGTCCGAACTCGATTACCTGGTCGAGCCGGATCTGTTCCACGATTTCTTCGGCCACGTCCCGCTGCTCAGCAATCCGGTCTTCGCCGACTTCATGCAGCGCTATGGCCAGCGAGCCGCCGAAGCCGGCCCCCATCTCGACCTGCTGGCGCGGCTCTACTGGTACACCGTCGAGTTCGGCCTGATCCGCACGACGACGGGCCTCAAGATCTACGGTGCGGGCATCCTTTCCTCAGCCCGCGAGGTCGACCACGCCATCCGCGACGAAGGAGTCGCACGCCTGCCGTTCGACGCCTCGGCGGTGATGCGCCGCCCCTACGAGATCGACAGGCTGCAGAACACCTATTTCGTGCTCGACGACTTTCGCCAGCTCTTCGACGCGGCCGACATCCGGGTCGCGTGAGCACTCGTGAACCTTCAGGGTTCGGAGAGCCTTGCGCGGAGGTGCCGCTCTCCAAGGGCGGCACATTCACATGTGCCCTCGAGCGAAGCGTCGTCGAGGGACTTCTTCATCCCGGCAACCGTTGCAGGAAGAGGTCGCTCGGCTCCGGTCGGGACGACAGCTCTGCTTGATCGAAGGCAGGGCCTACGGACGGCGCGGCAGCGGAGTTGTCCGTCGTCGGCGGCCCCGCTGGGCTATTCGAGATAGTATGGCCATCCCATCGGATAGCCGGCGCCCCAGGGGCCCCAGTTCCAGCTATCCATCGAATTGTCGACCGCCGCCTGTAGCTGAATGTTGGCCATCCTCTTCTCGAGGCGGAGCGTGTTGTACGTGCCGAAGGCCTTCTGGCCACCGACATAGAGGCAGTTGCAGATCGTCGGATCGGCATAGACGTAGACGACCTTGTTGTCCTTGCCCTGGCGAACGAAGGTGTGAGGCGGCAGGGTCCTGAAGGCCGCTTGACGTTCCGGCGTGTTGACCGGCAGGACCTTGAAGCCGGCAGCGGCCATCATGTCCTCCTTCTTCGCGACCGAGCGTCCGGGGTCGTTGCACGCCGTCGCCGCCAGGCAGAGGCCGATCGCGGCCAGCGTCGTCAGAACTCGCATCGTGTCTCCCGTCGTTTTCCGGTCCCAAGCTAGCAGATATTTCGGTATCGGCCGCAACGCCGAACGTCTGGCCGGAAGCATGGTCCGGCCATGCAGGTTATCCTTCACGCTCGCGCCGTCCGTGGCGAGCCCGGCACGCGGCGGCTGGGCCGCCGCGTCCTCCTGCCCCTCGCGCTCTGGCACCATCGCCACCGCTCGCGGCGACACCTCGCGGCCCTGGACGACCGCGAGCTCGAGGATGTCGGGCTCACGCGCGCTGCGCGCCGCGCCGAATGCGGCAAGCGCTTCTGGCAGGCCTGACCGGGTCAGCTCCCCGTCCATTTCGGTGGCCGCTTCTGCAGGAAGGCATCCATGCCTTCGCGGAAATCGGCGCTGGCGTAGGTGTGGCGGATCAGGTCGTCGATGTTCTCCTCGCCCATCCGGGCCTGCAGGCGGCGCAGTGCTTCCTTGGTGGTCGAGAGCGTGATCGGGGCATGGCCGGCCAGCGTGACGGCGAGTTCTTCCGCGCGGGCGAGCAGGGCCGGCTGGTCGGGCAGCACCTCGCTCACCAGGCCGATCTGCAGCGCCGTCGGCGCGTCGACCAGCTTGGCCAGGAACAGCATCTCCTTGACGCGCTGCGGGCCGACCAGCGAGGCCAGCCGGGCGTAGTTGCCCATCGACAGGCAGTTGCCGAGGGTGCGCGCGATCGGGAAGCCGAACTGCGCGCTGGCCGAAGCGATGCGGAAGTCACAGACCGCCGCGATCGCGGCACCGCCGCCGGTGCAGAAGCCCACGACGGCCGCGATGGTCGGGACGGGGCAGCGCTCGATCGTCTCGAGGATGCGGTCCATCTTTCGCTCGTAGGCGATGCCGTCCTCGCCGTCCTTGAACTCGCGGAACTGGGCGATGTCGGTGCCGGCGGCGAAAGCCTTGTCGCCCGCCCCGGTGACGACCAGCGCCTTGACTTCGCGGGTTTGCGCAATCCGGCTGCAGATGCCGGCTAGGCCTTCGTACATTGCAAAAGTCAGCGCATTGCGCGCCTTGGGGCGGTTGAAGGTCACCCACGCGACATCGCCGCGCTTGTCGTAGAGCAGTTCTTCGGTCATTTCAGAAACACCATGGCATTGGATCGGCTCCTCAAGGGATTCGCGGACTTCCGGCTGGGCTACTATCGCGAGCATCTCGACCTGTTCGAGAAGCTGGCGACGCAAGGCCAGTCGCCCAAGATCCTGATCATCGGCTGTTCGGACGCACGCGTCGATCCGGGCATCCTGACGCAAACCCGGCCGGGTGACATCTTCACCGTGCGCAACGTGGCGGCGATGGTGCCGCCGGTCCAGATGCCGCCCGACCAGGCGCAGCACGGCACCTCCGCGGCGATCGAGTTCGCCGTGCGCGGGCTCGACGTCGAGCATGTCGTGGTGCTGGGCCACGCGCTGTGCGGCGGCATCGCCGCGCTGGTCGACGGCGCGAGCAGCGCCTATGCGACCTACGACTACCTCGCGACCTGGATGGCCGTGGCGCGGACCGTGCGCGACGTGGCGGTCCACGATCTCGCCGGCAGGCCGCGCGAGGAGATCGTGCGCGCCGTCGAGCAGGCGGCGGTGGTGAACAGCGTCGCCAACCTGATGACGTTTCCCTGGATCGCCGAGCGGGTCGATGCCGGCAAGCTCGTGCTCCACGCCTGGTGGTTCAACCTGATCGAGGGCCAGCTCTATGCCTTCAATCCGGAGGCGGCGACCTTCGACCCCGTGACGGGCATCGAGGTCGCGCCCACCGTCCGGCAAGGCACCCGCCTGTCGGCGATCAAGCCCGAGCGCCTGCTCCTCGCCCTCGCCGACCCCACCCCCGCTTTCTCCGCTGGGGGCGCGGATCACCAGAGCCGCGCCCCCAGCGCTATTCGATCTTGATCCCGGCTGCCTTGATCAGCGGCCACCAGAGCTTGATCTCGGCCTCGTGGTGGGCACGCAGGGCTTCGGCGACCTGTTGCGCGGGCTCGGGGATTTCCTGGCCGAGTGCCGCGAACTTCTCGCGGACCTGCGGGTCCGCCAGGGCTTCGAACGCGGCGGCGGACAGCTTCGCGGTCACATCCTTCGGCGTGCCCTTCGGGGCCCACAATCCGTGCCAGACGGCGATGTAGAGGCCGGGGAGGCCGGCTTCGTCGACGGTCGGCACGTCCGGCAGCGTCTTGAGACGCTGCTTGGCGGTCACCGCGAAAGCCTTGATCTTGCCGGCCTGGACCTGGGGGATGGAGTTGGCGGCCTGGTCGAACATGATATCGATCTGGCCGGCCATGAGATCCTGCAGCGCAAGCCCTGCGCCGCGATAGGGAATGAAGCGGAGCTTCGTGCCGGTCTTCTGCTCGAAATAGAGGCCGCTGACATGCGACGCCGCACCGACGCCCGCGGTCCCGGCCGTGACCTTGTCGGAATTGGCCTTGGCCCAGGCGACCAGCGACTTCAGGTCGTCGGCCGGCAGATCCTTGCGCGATACGAGGAGCTGCGGATTGGTGGCGATGTAGGCGAGCGGCTCGAGGTCGGCGAGGATGTCGAACGTCAGCGGATAGATCGCCGGATTGACGACGTGCGTGCTCCAGTGGCCGATGCCGATCGTGTAGCCGTCGGGCGCTGCGCGCACGACGCGGGTGACGCCGATCGTGCCGGCGGCCCCCGTCGTGTTGTCGACGATCACGGTCTGTCCGAGCGTCCGGCTCATCCGCTCCGCGAGGATGCGCGCCAGCGTGTCGGTCGGGCCGCCGGCCGAGAACGGAACGACCAAGGTGATCTGCCTCGACGGATAGCTCTGCGCGGCAGCGTTTCCGGCGGCAAGACCGCAGGCCAGCATGAGGCCTGCGATGACACTTCTTCTTTTGATCGTCCCCTCCCTCGTTGCGTTCAGTCTTTGCGCAAAACGAGGGGGGAGACAAGCTAGGCGGCGAGCGACTCGATCGCCGCGTCGACACCGCCCGCGCTGAACGGCACGCCGGCCGTCTTCATCGCCAGCTCGGTGGTGGCCAGGCAGCCCAGCAGCATCGGCTCGTTGAGGTCGCCGAGATGGCCGATGCGGAACACCTTGCCCATCAGCGGGCCGAGGCCGCCGCCGAGCGACAGGTTGAAGCGCTCGAGCGCGATCTTGCGCATGGCATCGGAGGTGTGGCCCTCCGGCATCAGGACGGTGGTCACCGAGTTCGACAGGCGTTCCTCGGTCTGGCCGTAGAGCGAGGGGCCCTTGCCATCCTTGCCCCATGCGCGCACGGCGGCGCGGGTCGCCTCGGCGAGGCGGGCGTGCCGGGCGAACACGCCTTCCAGCGTCTCCTCCTCGATCAGCTTGATCGACTGCTGCAGGCCGAAGAAGAAGTGGACCGGCACCGTGCCGATGAAGCGCTGCGGCTTGCGCTGAGCCATCAGCTCCCAGTTGAAGTAGTATTTCGGCAGCTTGGCCTTGCGCGAGGCTTCGAGCGCCTTGTTGCTGACGCCGGTGATCGCCATGCCGGTCGGCATCATCAGGCCCTTCTGGCTGCCGGCGATCGTCACGTCGATGCCCCAGGCATCCATCTTGTAGTCCATGCTGCCGAGCGAGGAGATCGTGTCGGAGAGCAGCAGCGCGGGATGCTTGCTCTGGTCGAGCGCGCGGCGGACCTCGGCGAGCGGCAGCACCATGCCGGTTGCCGTCTCGTTGTGGACGGCCAGCACGGCCTTGATCTCGTGGCTCTTGTCGGCCGCGAGACGCTCGCTGAGCTTGGAGAACTCCAGCCCCTTGCGCCAGTCGGCGCCGACGACCTCGACCTTGAGGCCGAGCGTCTCGGCCAGCTCCTTGAAGCCGAGCGAGAAGTAGCCGGTCTCGATCACCAGGACGAGCTCGCCCGGCGAGAACAGGTTGGCGACCGCCGCCTCCCACGCGCCGTGCCCGGTCGAGGCATGGAAGAACACTTCCTGGTCGGTCTTCAGGATGCGCTTCACGCCGCCGGTGCAGGCGCGCTGGATCTCGAGAAATTCCGGCGCGAGGAAGTCCATCACCGGCCGGTCCATCGCCCGCAGCACGCTGTCGGGAATATTGGTCGGACCCGGATTGTTGAAAAACTGGCGTCCGCGCGGCTTGGTGTTCACTGGGGCGGTCAAGGGAGGCTCCGGGTGCGAAAGGAGGCGTTTGCTTAGCGGTCGGCTCGCGGGGACGCAAGCGAGGCTTGCCAGGGACAGGAATGAGCCGGACCAAGGGCGCCAAACGGTCGTCCACGATGGACGGCAAACCGGATTTATTGTCATCCGAGCTGCGCGAAGACCATGCTACACAACTGGAGATTTAAGAAGGGCTCGGGGGAGCGGGATGGGGGTTTTGTCGCAGCGCAAGGCCGGGGTGGCGACTTGAGCCTCCAGATGGCGTTCCTGGTGCTGTTCGTGCTCCCTGTCGTGGCGATCGTCAGCGCCTGGGGATGGCGCGGCCTCCTTCCGGTCGGTTGCGGCATCGGTGCGATGATCGCCGCTTATTTCATCGAGGTCGCTCTGCTGCGATACGTTTCGGGATTTACCGAATCGCCGGCTGTGCAGGCGATGCTGGTAATCGGGCCGACCGAGGAACTCCTTAAGTATGGCGCGCTGGCTGCAGCGGTCGGGTGGACGGGTAGCGGACGGCAAGTCGTCTTGGCCAGCCTGTTCTGCGCCATCGGCTTCGCCTCCGCGGAGAATGCCCTGTACATGCTTGGGTCGGGGCGTTCGATCGCGGATCCAGTCGGCGTGGCGACCATCGCGATCGTGCGCCTCCTCATGCCCTTCATGATGCATGTTGCGGCCGGTCCGCTGCTGGTGAGCGGGCATGCCATACCCGGGATTCACCCGGTGGTCGGCATCGTCGCCGCCTGCCTCTATCACGGCGCTTACGACGCGCTGCTGGCTTCCGGACGCGATCAGCTCGTGAGGCTGGCCTTCGGCATGATCATCGGCGGGCTGATTACGGCCGCGATCATCTATCGTCTCGCCGCCGGCGGGAAAGGACGAAGCCATGGACGATGACTGGTTCCACGCCGAGGACGGAAAGGTCGTCGGCCCGATATCCTTCGACGATGCGGCCCGTCTGATCTCCGCCGCACCGGGCGCGCCGCACCTGGTCTGGCGCAAGGGTATGGAGCAGTGGGTCGATGCCCGCATGCTCCCTGTCTTTGCGCCGGCCTTTGCCACCGCGCCGCCGCCTTTGCCGCCCGCCGCAGGCGTGGCGGTGCCGGCGCTGCCTGGCGCGGCCGGCGCCGGCAACCATCCTTGGCGCCGCTACTTCGCGCGCATCTTCGATGTCTATCTGTTCATGCTGTTCGGCGGCTTTTCGCTCGGCTTTCTGGCTCCCAGCCTCTTCGACGGCGATGGACAGTCGTCGCGCGGCACGGATCAGCTGCTGGGGCTGATCGGCCTCGCGGCCTACGTCCCGGTCGAGGCGATCATGCTTTCCGCCTTCGGCGGCACGCCGGGACGCGCGCTCTACGGCATCCGGTTGCTTCCGACTCGGGGCACCCTGACCTTCGGGGCGGCCCTTAACCGGTCTGCGGCTGTCTGGCTCAAAGGCATGGGGCTTGGCATCCCGATCGTCTCGCTGATCACCGCGATCACCGCCTACAAGAAGCTCAAGGAGAGCGGGACCACGAGCTGGGATGCTAGCCAGGGATGGACGGTCAGCCATGCCCAGCTCGGCACCGGACGCTGGATCGCGATCGTTGTAACCTGGATTGTATTGACCGCCATTGCCGGCGTGCTGATAGAGATCGGGAGGCTTGCGCAATCCTCACCCTGAGGTCTTGGCGAAGCCGGGGCGGCTTGCGATGCTGCCTAATCAGCTTTGCGAGGGCCTATGGACAGCGCGTCTCCGACCAACTCCGCCATCGTCACCGACTACAAGGCGCGGACCGAGCGGTCCGGTGCGCTGTTTGAGCGCGCCCGCAAGGTGCTTCCGAGCGGGATCACGCACGATGCACGCTATTTGGACCCCTATTCGATCCATGTCGCCCGGGCCTCCGGCCCGCGCAAGTGGGACGTCGACGGCAACGAATATGTCGATTACTTCGGCGGCCACGGCGCCATGCTGCTCGGCCATTCCCATCCCGCCGTGATCGAGGCGGTGAAGCGGCAGATCGAGCTCGGCACGCATTACGGCTCGAGCCACGAGCTCGAGGTGCGCTGGGCCGAGCTGGTCTGCGAGCTGACGCCTTGCGCGGAGAAGGTGCGCTTCACGGCGTCGGGCACGGAGGCCTCGCACATGGCAATCCGGCTGGCGCGGGCGCACACGGGCAAGGACAAGATCGTCCGCTTCGTCGGCCATTTCCACGGCTGGCACGACAACGTCTCGGCCGGCGCGGGCGCGAGCTACGACGGCGGCACGACGCCGGGCGTTCCGCAGAGCGTTACCGATCTGTCGATCGTGATGCCGAGCGACGATACGGCGGCGGTCGTGAAGCTGATCGAGACGCGCGACGACATCGCCGCAGTGATGTTCGAGCCGTCGGGCGCGTCGTGGGGCCAGGTGCCGCTGCCGCCGGGCTTCGTGCAGGCGGTACGGGAGGCCACGGCGAAGAAGGGCGTCGTGATGCTGATGGACGAGGTCATCACCGGCTATCGCTGGTCGTCGGGCGGCGCGCAGAAGGCAATGGGCGTCACGCCCGACCTCTGCATCCAGGCCAAGATCGTCGCCGGCGGCCTGCCGGGCGGCGCCGTCGCAGGCAAGCGCGAGATCCTCGACCGTATCGACCATGCCGCGACGGCGGCGAAGAAGATCGAGAAGATCGCCCATCCCGGGACCTTCAACGCCAACCCGCTGTCGGCCGCCGCGGCGGTGACCGCGCTGTCGCTGCTGCGCGACGAGGACCTGGCGGAGAAGGCCAACCGGACCGCGGCCGAGCTGCGCGCGGCGCTGACCGAGGTCCTGGTGCAGGAAGGCGTGCCGTGGGGCATCTATGGCCAGTCCTCGACCTTCCTGATCTATCCCAACCCGTACGGCGATCCGATCGACCCGGCGACCTTCGATCCGCTGAAGGTGCCGTTCGCCAAGCTCAAAGGCGCGCGCGGCGCGGGGCCGCTCACCGGCAAGATTCGAATGGGCCTGATGACTCACGGCGTCGACGTCATGGGCGCCCCCGGCGGCTTCGTCTCCGCCACCCACGGCGGCGCGGAGATCGAGAGGACCGCCCACGCCCTGCGCCAGACCGTCCGCGCCTTGAAAGCGGAACGCGAGGTGAAGGCGGCGTGATCCAGAGGCAGCGCCCCGGCCTGTGCGGAACCCGACCTGTCATCCTGAGAGCGTGTGAATTTTTCGAATAGCTGGGAGCGCGGCTCTCCAGAGCCGCTCATGGGATGTCGCAAAACGAAGAAAGAGCGGCTCTGGAGAGCCGCGCTCCCAGCACAAAAACTCTCTTGAATCGAAAAATTCACAAACTCTGACCGAAGCGAAGGATCTGGCGCCACTTCAACAGATGCTCCGGAGCGGGCGCGAGGTCCTTCGCTTCGCTCAGGACGACAGAAAGGAGGCAGCGTGATCGATGAAAGTCGTTGTTGATGTAGAAGAGGTGCAAGTCAAAGCGATCGACGCCTAACTCGCTCAGCGTCGCGACAAGGCGAGGGAGGATGCGTTTGGACTGTGGGGCGACCACACGGTCGATGGCCTCCAGTATCAAAAGAAAATCCGTCGCGATTGGTAGACGACGAGGCTGCCGCCGGGCGCCAGGTCATTCACCGACCGGTAGGCGGAAGGCCGGTGTTTCCGCGAGCCTGAGGCCTGTCTAAGCTCCGCCCAACCAAACAGGGGAGGAGTTCGATGATCACCCGTCGCCAGGCCATCGCTGCGTTGGCCGCGAGCCCGGTTGCCGCGCCGGCCGTGCTGCGCGCGCAGGGCACCGTCACCTGGACGGTCTACACCTACGTGCCGGCCGCGACGCTGGCGCCGGCCCGGGTGTTCCAGGAGATCATCGAGCGGGTCTCGAAGGAGACCAACGGCGGCTTCCAGCTCAAGTATCACCTGGGCGGTGCGCTCACGATCAAGGCGACCGACATCACCACCGCGGTCGGCGACAACGTCATCCAGATCGGCGACGACGGCTTCCAGCAGGGCAACGTGCCGATCACCGGCATCCTGCGCCTGCCGATGCTGATCACCAGCACCGCCGAGTTCGAGAAGGCGCTGGCGATCATGAAGCCCTATGTCGACAAGGCTTACGACAAGCGTGGATCGACGGTCCTGTCGACCTACTATTTCCCGTTCCAGATCGCCTGGTCGAGCAAGAAGCTCACCTCGCTCGACGACCTCAAGGGCCAGAAGATCCGTGCGACCTCGCCCGAGCAGATCGAGTTCCTCAAGCGCTTCGGCGCCAACGGCCTCACCGTCGGCGGCTCGGAAGTGCCGTCGGCGCTGGAGCGCGGCGTGGTCGACGGCGTGCTGACCGCCAACGCCGGCGGCGGCAAGGTTTGGAAGGACCTGCTCAAGTATTGCTACGACATCGGGCTCAATTTCTTCGAGGCCAATGTCGCGGTGAACAAGGAGGCCTATGCCAAGCTGCCGCCCGCCTACAAGGAGTCGCTGACCAAGGCGATCGTCGAGCTGTCGCCGAAGATGACCCAGATGATGGCTGCGGAGGAGAGCGAGGAGGCGGCCAAGCGCAAGGCCGAGGGCATGATCCAGACTAAGGCCACAGCGGAGGACTACAAGCGCGGCGCCGACAAGATGGCCGACTATTGGGATGCCTGGGCGAAGGGCAAGGGCGGCGAGACGCCGGAGGCGCTGAAGAAGGTGCGCGAGGCGCTGGGGCGGTGAGCGACCCGTTTTTCGTCATCCCGAGCGCCGGTCGGGACGACGATGCTTCGCGCAAAGGCGACTGTCCTGCCCGAAGACAGGGGAGGGGAAGCTGACATGAGCAGCCCCACCGACGATCGGCCGTTCGACCTGATCGAGCGCCTGAGCCTGTGGCTCTCTTCGTTCTGCCTGATCGGCATGACCGTGCTCATGCTGCTCGAGGTCGTCCTGCGCGGCGTGTTCAACAGCACGACCGAGCATTCCGACGAGCTGGTCGGCTACCTGCTGGTCGGCGTCTCCTTCCTGTCGCTCGCGCTGTGCCAGAGCCGCGGCGCGTTCCATCGCGTCGAGATGGTGCAGATGCGCCTCGGTCCGGGCGGCAAGGCGGTGTCGGCGCTGGTCTTCGACATCCTGTCGTTCGCCTATGTCGCCCTGACCGCGTGGTATTTCCTGCAGTTCGTGATGAGCTCCTATCGACGTGAAGCGGTCGCACCGACGGTGCTGGCCACGCCGCTGTGGATCCCGCAGACGGCGATGATCGCGGGCGCGGTCCTGCTGCTGATCGTGCTCGGCCGCGCCATCGTGCGCGACGTGCGGGAGCTCGGCACATGAGCGCCGGTCTCGAGGTCGCCATCGTCCTGGTCGTCTTCCTCGGCCTGCTGGCCGCGGGCATGGCGATCCCATTCGCCATCGGCGTGCCGGCGATCGTCTACCTGCTGCTGCATGGCGGGATCGACTCGCTCAAGGGCATCGGCCTGATGAGCTGGGGCTCGATGAACAGCTTCGCGCTGACCGCGATCCCGCTGTTCATCCTTATGGCCGAGATCATGCAGCATTCCGGCCTGAGCTTCCGGATCTATCGCGGCCTTTCGAAGCTGGTCTGCGTCATCCCGGGCGGGCTGCTGCAGACCAATATCGCCGGCTGCGCGCTGTTCGCGGCGATCTCCGGCTCCTCGGTCGCCACGGCGGCGGCGATCGGCACGGTGGCGCTGCCCCAGCTCATCCAGCGCGGCTACCATCGGCCGCTGGCGGCGGGCTCGCTGGCGGCGGGCGGCACGCTCGGCATCCTGATCCCGCCCTCGATCGCCATGATCGTCTACGGCACCTTCACCGAGACCTCGGTGTCGAAGCTGTTCATCGCCGGCATCGTCCCTGGCCTGCTGCTGACGGCGATGTTCATGGCCTACGTCTTCGTCCATGCCCTGATCAAGCCGGAGATCGCGCCGCGCGAGAAGGGACCGCAGAGCCTTGCCGAGTTCCTGTCCGCGCTATCCGACCTGCTGCCCTTCGCCCTGGTGATCGGCGGCACGATGGGCAGCCTCTATGCCGGCTGGGTGACGCCGACCGAGGCCGCCGCCGCGGGCTGCGCGGTCGCGCTGGTCGTCTCGGCGATCTGGGGCAAGCTCGGCTGGGCCGAGCTGCGCCAGGCGATGGTGTCGTCGGTGCTGATCAGCGGCAACATCCTGCTGATCGTCTACACCGCCTTCGTCTTCTCCTATGCCATCAGCGTCGCGGGCGTGGGCGAGAGCCTGACGAGCTGGCTGGTGGCGATGAAGCTTTCGCGGCTGGAGTTCTTCGCCGCGCTGTTCGTGCTCTACACGATCCTGGGCTGCCTGGTCGAAAGCCTCGGCATGATCGTCATCACCGTGCCGCTGCTCTATCCGGTGCTGCTGAAGTACGGCATCGACCCGGTATGGTTCGGCATCATCCTCGTCCTGTTCATCGAGCTGGGCCAGATCTCGCCGCCGATCGGCATCAACCTGTTCGTCATCCAGAGCATCTGGGACGGCAGGTTGCAGGACATCGTCTTCGGTACCATCCCGTTCCATTTGCTGATGTTCGTGCTGCTGGTCATGCTGGTCTTCTGGCCGGAGATCGCGCTCTGGCTGCCGGCTCATATGGGTAAACCGCCATGACCACCGATCACGCTTCCTATCCCATCGGCCTGCGCAGCACGCCGACCCGCCATCGCGCGCTGCGGCAGCGGATGGCCGAGCCGGGCATCGTCGTGGCGCCGGGCTGCTACGATTGCGTCACCGCCCGGCTGGTCGAGGTCGCGGGGTTCGACGCCGCCTACATCACCGGCTCGGGCGTCTCGATGAGCGCGCTGGGCGCACCCGACATGGGCGCGCTCAGCTTCGGCGAGATCCTCGACCGCGTGCGCCGGATCTGCGACTCGGTCGCCATCCCGATCATCGCCGATGCCGACACCGGCTACGGCGGACCGCTCAACGTCATCCGCACCATGCGCGAGTTCGAGCGCGCCGGCGTGAGCGCGATCCAGATCGAGGACCAGGAATGGCCCAAGAAATGCGGCCACGAACCCGGCCGCAAGGTGGCTTCGTCGAAGGAGATGGAGCAGCGCATCCGCGCCGCCGCCGACGCGCGTGTCGATGCGGACGTCATGATCGTTGCGCGCACCGACGCGATCGCGATCGAAGGCTACGAGGCCGCGCTCGAACGTGCCGCCCGCTACCGTGAGGCCGGCGCCGACATCGCCTTCGTCGAGGCGCCGCCTGGCGAGGCCGAGCTGGCGGAGGTGCCGAAACGGCTCGGCATGCCGTGCCTGGCCAACATGGTCGAGGGCGGGCGAACGCCCGTGCTGCCCGTCCCCCGGCTCGAGGCGATGGGCTTCAAGGTGGCGATCTATCCGAACTCGCTGACGCGTCTGTTCGCGCGCGTCGGCCAGGATCTCCTGTCGTCGCTGAAGTCGACCGGCGGCACGACCGCGTTCGCCAACCAGATGCTCGACCACGGCCAGCTCTGGACCCTGTTCGAAAACGAGCGCTGGCAGGCGCTCGAGAAGCGCTTCCAGTAGGTGGCCGCCATGCAACCGAAGAATCTCGTCATCCTGATGTCGGACGAGCACAACCCGGCGATCATGGGATGCGCCGGCCATCCGATCATATCGACGCCCAACCTCGATCGGCTGGCGGCGCGCGGCACGCGCTTCACCGACGCCTACACCGCCTCGCCGATCTGCGTGCCGGCACGCGCGGCCTTCGCCACCGGCAAGTACAACTTCCAGATCGGCTATTGGGACAACGGCGATGCCTATGACGGCGCCGTGCCGAGCTGGCACCACGTTCTGCGCGAGCGCGGCCACGAGGTCGTCTCGGTCGGCAAGCTGCACTTCAAGGGCGCGGGATGCGATCACGGCTTCTCGCGCGAGATCGCGCCGATGCACGTGATCGGCGGCCACGGCGACATCAAGGGCCTGATTCGCGACGAGGTGCTCAAGCGCGCGGGCGGCGACAAGATGGCCAAGCTCGCCGGTCCCGGCGAATCGACCTACACCATCTACGACCGCGAGATCGCCGCCCAGGCCCAGATCTGGCTGCACGAGGCGGCTGAACGCCGGCACGAGAAGCCATGGGTGCTGTTCGTGTCGTTCGTGGCGCCGCACTTTCCTCTGACCGCGCCGCCCGAGCATTTCTATCGCTACTGGGATCGCGAGCTGCCGATGCCAAAGCTCTACGACAAGGCCTCGCGGCCCTCGCATCCCTATCTCGACGACTATGCCTTCTGCGTCGATTACGACACGCACTTCAAGTCGCCGCAGGACGTGAAGCGCGCGCTCGCGGGCTATTACGGGCTGGTCTCCTCGGTCGACGAGAATATCGGCAAGGTGCTGGCGGCGCTCGACGCAACCGGCCTCGCGGCCGACACGCGCGTGCTCTACACGTCCGACCACGGCGACAATCTCGGCGCGCGCGGCCTGTGGGGCAAGTCGACGCTCTACCAGGAATCGGCCGGCGTGCCGCTGATCATCGCCGGGGACGGCATCGCGCGCGGCCGCACCGTCGCGGAGCCCGCCAGCCACGTCGACGTCTATCCGTTCGTGATGGAGTGCGTCGGCGCGCCGCTGCCGAAGGACGACCATCTCGGCCATTCGCTGTTCGGCCTGTCCGAGGGCGACGCGCCGGCGCGGCCGGTGGTGAGCGAGTACCACGCGATCGGCAGCCGGGGCGGCGCGACCCTGCTGAGGGTCGGCCGTTACAAATACTGCCACTATGTGGGCCGGCGGCCGCAGCTCTTCGACCTCGAGGCCGATCCGCAGGAACTGCACGATCTCGCCGGCGATCCCGCGCATGCCGCAACGCTGGCCGATTGCGAGCGGAAGCTGCGCGCGGTGCTCGACCCCGAGGAGGTCGATGCCCGGGCCAAGCGCCGGCAGGGCGCGCTGCTGGCCAAGGCCGGCGGAAAGGCGGCGGCGCTGGCGCAGGGCGACCTTGGCTTCACGCCCGCTCCCGGAACGAAGGCGGAGATGAACTGATGCGCTGGCTGGCCCTCCTCTCGGCGGCCCTGGCGCTGCTGTCGTCGTTCGCGGCGCGGGCGGAATATCCCGACAAGCCGGTGCGCATCGTCGTGCCGTTCATCGCCGGCAGCGCACCTGACGTGGCCGCCCGGCAGGTCGCGCAAAGGCTGACCTCGGCGCTCGGCCAGCAATTCATCATCGACAACAAGCCGGGCGTCGCCGGCAATATCGGCGCGGAGGTTGCGGCCCGCGCCACGCCGGACGGCTATACATTGCTGCTGTTCACCAGCAGCCACGTGCTCAACCGCTTCCTTTACGCGAAGGTCAATTTCGACGCGCTGAAGGACTTCGTGCCGATCACGATGGTCACGCGCATCCCCTCGCTGATGGTCGTGCCGCCGTCGTCGCCCGCGAAGACGGTGGGCGAGTTCATCGCGCTCGCCAAATCGATGCCGGGCAAGCTGAACTACGGCTCGGGCGGCGCCGGCAGCCTCGCCCATCTGTCGGCCGAAGCCTTCCGCTTCGCCGCCGGCATCGACTACGTCCACGTTCCCTACAAGGGCGCGCCCGACATCGTGCTGGCGCTGATGGCGGGCCAGATCCAGGTCGGGTTTCCGACGATGCCGACGGCGTTCCGCCCGGCCCAGCAGGGCGCCCTGCGCGCGCTCGCCGTCACGAGCGCGAAACGCACCACGGTGATGCCCGAGGTCCCGACGCTCCTGGAGGCCATGCCCGACGGCTTCGTCCTCGACGCCTGGCTGTCGCTCGCCGCGCCGGCCGGCACGCCGCCCGAGATCGTCGAGCGCATCTACGCCACGCTCGCCGCCGCCGCGAAGGATCCGTCCTTCCGCGACGCGCTCGGCGGCGACGGCTCGGAGATCGTGATCAACAGCCCCGCGGAGTTCGCCGCGCTGCTCCGTGACGAATCGGCCAAGGGCGAGGCGCTGATCAAGCGCGTCGGCGTGAAGCTCGAATGATCTCCTCCTCCCCTTGGCGGCCTCCGCCAAGGGGAGGAGAATGAAATCACCGCGCGCCCTTGCCGATATGGGCGATGGCCTCGATCTCGACCAGGATTTCCGGCGCCGCGAGGGCGGCGACCTGGACCAGGGTGGAGACCGGGAAGTTGCCGGTGAAGAACTCGCGCCGCGCGGCCCAGACCTTGGTGTTGTTGCGGATGTCGGTCACGTAGATGATGACCTTGACCACGTCGGCCATCGTGCCGCCGGCCGCCTCGACCATGCTCCTGATCTTGCCGAAGATCTGCTTCGCCTGCTCGTACTCGTCCATCTTGGCAAGGGCGGCAGGATCGGTGCCCCGCGCGGTCATGCCGGCGACATAGGCGACGCCGTCGACGACGAGGCAGTTCGACCAACGCTCGGGCGGCGGCTCGGGCACGTCGGGCGAGATCACGCGGCGGATGGTCATCGTTCCCTCCTTACTCTCCGGGCTTGGCGCCGGAGGCCTTCACCGCGGCGGTCGCCTTTTCCAGCTCGGTCTTCACGAACGCGGTGTATTCGGCGGGCGTCATCGTGCTCGACTCCGCGCCGATATCCGCCCAGCGCTTGATCACCGCCGGCTCCTTCAGCACGACCTGCATCTCGGTCGCCAGCCGCTCGACGATCGGCGCCGGCAGCTTCGCGGGGCCCGACAGGCCGAACCACGAATAGGAGACGAGATCGGGGAAGCCCGATTCCTTCATGGTCGGCACGTCGGGGAAGCTCGGGTTTCGCTTCTCGCCGCTGACCGCGAGCGCACGCACCTTGCCCGCCTTGATGTGCGGCGCGGCCGAGGGCAGCGAATCGAACATCGACGGCACGTTGCCCGCGATCACGTCCTGCATGGCGGGCCCCGCGCCGCGATAGGGGATGTGGACCAGCTTGGTGCCGCTGGTCAGGCCCAGCATGGTGCCGAGGATATGGTTGCTCGATCCCGGCCCAGAGGTCGCGAAGGCGAGCTTGTCCGGGTTGGCTTTGGCGTAGGCGACATACTCGGCCAGCGTCTTGGCTGGGAAATCCGGATTGACGACGAGGACGCTCGGGTTGAACGAGGCCAGCGTGATGTGGGTGAAGTCGTTGACCGGATCGTAGTCGAGGTCGCCGTAGAGCGGCGGCGCGATGGCGAAGGAGGAGATGTTGGAGACGACCAGCGTGTAGCCGTCGGGCGCGGCCTTGGCGACCTGCGACGTGCCGATGGAGGCGCCCTTGCCCGGCCGATTCTCGACCACGATGTTCTGGCCCAACCGCTGGCCGAGATATTCGGCAATCACGCGGCCGACCACATCGGTCGAGCCGCCGGGCGCGTAGGGCACCACGAGCTTGATGGGCTTGGAGGGCCACGGCGCCTGCGCCCGGGCGGGCAGGGCAACGGCGGTGGCGGCGGACGCGACGAGGAGACTGCGACGGTACAACATGCGCCGAGTATACTCCGCGCATGAGCCTGTTCGACTCCCTGTTCCAGCCCCAGCGCATCGTGCTGATCGGCGCCTCGGCCGACGAGCGCCGCACGACCTCGCGGCCGCAGCGCTTCCTGCAGAAGCACGGCTTTCCCGGCGAGATCCTGCCGGTCAATCCGGGGCGCGCGGAAGTGTTCGGCGTCAAGGCATACAAGGACATCGACTCCGTCCCGGGCGCCATCGACCATGCCTACATCCTGCTCAACGGCAAGGACGCTGTGGCCGCCCTCGCCGCCTGCGGACGGCGCGATGTGAGGGTCGCCTCGATCCTGGCCGGCGGCTTCGCCGATGCCGGTGCGGCGGGCGCCTCGCTGCAGGACGAGCTGGTACGCATCGTGAAGGAGACCGGCATCCGGCTGGTCGGGCCGAACAGCATCGGCACGGTGAGCAGCGATCCGCCGGTGGCGCTCACCGCCAACGCCGCCTTCGCCGTCGATCGGCTGCGTGCCGGCAACTGGGGGCTGGTGAGCCAGAGCGGCAGCCTGATCGGCGCGCTGCTGTCGCGCGCCGACGCGCGCGGCATCGGCTTCTCGCGCCTGATCTCGGTCGGCAACGAGGTCGATCTGGCGGTCGGTGAGATCGCCGACCTGCTGGTCGACGATCCCAAGACCAAGGCGATCTTGCTGTTCATGGAGACGCTGCGCGATGGCGAGCGTCTGGCCCACGCGGCGCGACGGGCGCACGCGGCCGGCAAGCCGGTCGTCGCCTACAAGCTCGGCCGCTCCGATATCGGCCAGGAGCTGGCCAAGTCGCACACCGGCGCGATCGCCGGATCGGACGCGACCTTCGACGCCTTCTGTCGCCGCCACGGCATCGCCCGCGTGTCGATGTTCGAATCGCTGATCGACGTGCCGGCCCTGCTGGTCGATCGTCCGCCGGCAACCGGCAGACGCGTTGCGGTCGCGACGACGACAGGCGGCGGCGCGGCGATGGTGGTCGACAACATGGCGATGGCTGGGCTCGACATCGCCGGTCCGCCGCAGGCACTCGTCGATTGGCTCAAGCCGCTCGGCATCGCGGCAGGCGAAGGCAAGCTGGTCGATCTCACCCTGGCCGGCGCGAAGCCGGAGATCGTGTCGGGCACGATCGAGCGGCTGCTGGCCGACGACGCCAACGACGCGGCGATCTTCGTGGTCGGCTCGTCGGCGCAGTTCAATCCCGAGCTGGCGGTCGAGCCGCTGCTGCGTTTCGCCGGCTCGAGCAAGCCGTTCGCCGTTGCGCTCACGCCGGCGGCGGAGAAGTCGTTGGCGCTGCTTACCGCGGCTGGCGTGCCGGCCTTTCGCCATCCCGAGTCCTGCGCCGAGGCAATGGCGCTCTGCCTGCTGAGACCGACGCCACAGCCGGTACCGGCGCTGGTCGAACCGTCAGCGGCAGCGAGCGAAGCGCTGCGGTTCGGCCGCGAGCGGGGCTTCGACGAGCGGTGCGCGGCCGCGCTGTTCGCCACGCTCGGCGTGCCGATGGCGGCATCGGTCGCCGTGCCGGATGCGCGCAAGGTCGCGTCGGCGGTCGAGACGGTCGGCGCGCCGGTGGCGTTGAAGATTCTCTCGGCCGACATCGCGCACAAGACCGAGGCCGGTGGCGTGGCGCTCGGCCTGACCGACGGCCAGCACGCGGCCGTCGCGGCACGTGAGATCGAGAAGCGAGTGAGGGCGCACGCTCCGGCCGCGAAGCTCGACGGTTTCCTGGTGCAGAAGATGGAGCGCGGGCTGGCCGAGGTGATCCTGGGCTTTCGCCGCGATCCGCTGGTCGGCCCGACCGTGACGATCGGCCTGGGCGGCGTGCTGGCCGAGATCTACAAGGATGCGTCGACCCGTCTCGCGCCGGTCGACGAGACCGAAGCGCTGCAAATGATTGCCGAGGTCAAGGGCCTCGCCACCATCCGCGGCTATCGCAATCTGCCGCGTGGCGACGAAGCGGCCCTCGCCCGCGCCATCGCCGCCTTCTCGGCGCTCGCCCATCCGGCCTTCGCCGCTGTCGCAGAGGCGGAGATCAATCCGCTGCTGGTCAAGCGCGACGGCGAAGGCGTGGTCGCGGTGGACGGGCTGGTGGTGCTGGGCAGGTAGGCGCCGACTTTCTTTCTTCTGCCGTAGATCGGATGAGTTCCGCTGGGCGCGCGCCACTCACAGGCGCCACCTTTTGGTTCGTTGACCCATCTTTCCGTCATCCCGAGTGGAGCGAAGCGTAGTCGAGGGACCTGCTCGGCCCGGCAGACGTTGCATGAATAGTTCCCTCCACTACGCCTCGCTTCGCTCGGCTCCGGTCGGGACGACGGGCTTGTCGATCAAAGTTTGCGCCCATGGGCGCGCCCCTCCAGTGGCGCGTCATGGAGTGCTGCAAGCTCCGCGGTCCAGCTAATCCGCCACGAGCGAATTGGCGAGGCGTTGCGCCTGCTGGACCAGGGCGGGGTACGCGGGCGTTTCGCGGACCCGCTGGCTCCAGCAGCGCACATAGGCGTCCGACGCGTCGTTCTCGAGGGCGAAGCTCTCGTCGGCCTTGCCGACGGCGCGCACGGCCTTGGCTTTTTCGAGGGCAGCGGCCAGCGGCTCCTCGCACGCCGGCAACTCCGGCGCCGCTGCCGCCTTGTCCAGATAGAGCAGGAGCCGTCCGCCCTTGCGCACCATGACGCCGATCTCGCGCGGCGGTGAGAACGCGCCCGACTGCGAAGCGAGAGCCAGATGCGCCACGGCCTGCACGGTTCCGGCCGGCCGCTCGATCGGCAGCGCCGCATAGACCGTCACCGCGGCATCGCCGGTCACGCCCAAATAGAGATCTTCGCCCTCGTTGACCTTGGCTTCGAGATTCACCGGCTGCTTCGGTTTCTCGCCGAGCCAATGGCGCGCCAGGCTCTCCGTGGTCACGACCGCGTCGCCGAAGGCAATGGCGTCGAGCTTGTCCGACCCCACCCCGCAGCACAGGCTGTCGCGCACCATATCGCCGGGTCCGGCAAAGCCCTTCGGCGGCGGACCGACGATGCGCCGCAGCATGGTCGCCAGCGTCGCGATCGCCTTGTCATGCGCGGCATTGTCCCATTTGTGCTCGAGCGCGGCTGCCGCCCGGTCGCGCGCGGCGATGTAGGCCGCCTCCTCCGGCGTGAGCGCCCAGGCCGGCGAGGTCAGAAGGATCAGCAAGAGGGCAAGGACGCGGCGCATCAGAATCTCGCTTCGACGCTCCCCAGGCCGACGAACGCCCCTCGCGCCCGCGTGCCGGGGGGATAGTAGCGCAGTCCCGTCCAGGAGCCGGTCGTGATCGCCTGCCCCGCACGAAGGCCGCCGCGGCGGCGCACCGCATGGTCGATCATCCAGACGAGCGGCCGCACCGGGTCGACCGCCCCGAGGCCGCCCTTCTGATCGACCTCGACCCTGCCGTCGATCGTGAGCGTCACCTGCAGGCCGGCCCAGTCGAGGCTCTTCCAGCCTTCGATCGAATCGCCGACCACGAGCGCCTGGTTCATCTGGTTGTCCGCCAGCAGCCATTCGGGATCGGCCGACTTGAAATCGGCCAGCCGCGTGTCGACCACTTCCATGCCGACGAAGGCATCGCCCACCGCGTCGAGCGCCTCGTCGCGCCCGACCGGCCGATCGCGTGCGGCAATGTCCTTCACGATATGGAACGAGATCTCGATCTCGACGCCGATCATGTGCATCGCCTTGCCGTCGAACGTCGCGGGCGATCTGACCAGCGCGCCGGCCAGCAGCGGCGCGGGATTGGGCTCGGCGGTCGGCGTGCGGGCGCCGACCTTCCAGCCGGCGACGGGGCCGATCGCCCGGGCGACTTCGTCCTGGATGGCGTAGACGGCGGCGCGGTCGGGCAGCGCAAACGGCGGCTGGACCTGCACACCGGAACGGCGGGCCTCCAGCAACTGCTGCACCGCCTTCGAAATGTCAGCGCCCATGCTAAGCTCCCGGCAACGAACGACGGAGGAAGCATGCCCTACGCCAGCGGACGCGTCATTCACGATGCCGATGCGCACATCATGGAAGTGCCTGGCTTCCTCGCCGACCATCTCGAATCCAAGTATCGTGCCGTCCTCACCGACGATGTCTTGTTCCCGCGCCGGGACGGCTTCCACAGCCGGCTGAAGGAAGCCGAGCAGGCCACCGGGGAAGGGTTCGACGACGAGCAGATCATGCTGGCCAAGAATTGGGCCGCGCTCGGCTCGTGGCGCAAGCAGGACCGCACGCGCTCGATCGACCTGCTGGGCTTCGCCAGCCAGCTCATGTTCACCACCGCGCTGCTCAACTTCTCCAACGTTCTGGAGAGCGGCAAGGATCACGATCTCGCCTATGCCGTCGCCCGCGCGCACACCCGGCACATGGTCGACTTCTGCTCGGTCGACCGGCGCCTGCTGCCGACCGGCTATGTGCCGCTGCTCGACTTCGCGCGCACCGCGAAAGCCGCACGCGAGGCGATCGAGCTGGGCGCCAAGGCGCTGCTCATCCCGTCGCGCTGCCCGGACGATCATTCGCCGAGCCATATCGGCTTCGATCCGCTGTGGGCGATGGCGCAGGAAGCCGGGCTGCCGATCGTGTTCCATGTCGGCGGCGGCGGCACGCTGCTGGAGAAAGCGTATTTCAACAACGGCCTGCCGCCGGTGCCGGACTTCCACGGCGGCGACGACAATTTCA
>CAMFJT010000056.1 GCA_945957125.1 uncultured Rhodospirillales bacterium
CGTATGACGGGGGAGGAGGAAGAGAGCGCGGGTGACCCGTTCATCGAGGCAGACGTTGCATGAGGAGTTCCTCTCGCCGGCGACGACGGAGATTATAACGCCGCGCGGTCGCGAGCGGTTCGGCTCTTTTGCCTCACGAACAGCTGGGATGGTCGCGCTTCCTGGTGGAGCTGCGCCATGGTGCACTGGTCGGGCTGCTTGTCGGGCCGCCAGCGCACGAAGCGGGTGCCGTGGCGGAAGCGATCGCCGGTGACATGGTCGTACTGCACCTCCGCGACCAGCTCGAGCTTCAACGGCTCCCACTGCGCGCTGCGCTCGGTCGACCAGCGGCTCGGCCCGCCCGGTGCATCGCCCGTGAATCCGGGGCCGCCCTTCAGCGCCTCGATCCTGCGGGTCAGGGCCGGGCGCTGCGCCTCCGAGATGCCCGAAGTGAAGCCGACATGGTCGAGCTTTCCCTGGTCGTTGAACAGGCCGAGCAGCAGCGAGCCGACCTGCCGGCTCTTCGTCGCGTAGCGGAAGCCGCCGACGACGCAGTCGGCGGTGCGCAGGCGTTTCACTTTCACCATCGCGCGCTCGCCTGCGCGATAAGGCTCGCCGAGCCGCTTGGCGACGACGCCGTCCAGCTCGCCGCCGCCGGCCCGCTTCAGCCAGCGCTCGGCTTCGGCGCTGCTCTCCGTCGCCGGCGAGAGGCGAAGCGACGGCGGATCGCCGAGTGTTGCGAAGAAGGCCTCCAGCGCCGTGCGCCGTTCGCTCAGCGGCTGCGTGGTGAGGTCCTTGCCGCGCGGCGTCTGCAGCAGGTCGAAGACGATCAGGATCGACGGCGTCTCCGCCGCGAGCTTGCGCACGCGGCTCGCCGCCGGATGCAGGCGAAGCTGCAGCGCCTCGAAGGAGAGGATCTTGCCCACCGGGATCGCGAGCTCGCCGTCGAGCATGAAGCGCCGGGGCTTCAGCGCGCGCAGCGCCGCGACCATGTCGGGGAAGTAGCGCGTCAGGCTCCGGCCAGAGCGGCTCAGCATCTCGACCTTCTCGTCGTCGCGGATGGCCAGGCAGCGGAATCCGTCCCATTTCGGCTCGAACTGCCAGCCAGGCCCGCGCGGCAGCTCGGGTTCCTGGCGGGCTTCCATCGGGAGGATCGGAGTCTGAATCCGTGCCATGCCAAGCCAACGGGCCGGCAGGTCGCGCGTTGCGGCACGATCCGCTCTTGCCGGACCGCGGGCGTTCCGCCCGCTCGAACCATGGGCGGGCGAGACGCCTGCGGTCCGGCAAGAGGGGAGCCTAGTATCCGGCCGTGCGGTCGACGAGCTGATGCAGCGGGGCGCCGTCGAGGAAGCGGCGGAGATTGTCGACGAACAGGCGGGCGACGAAGCGGTCGCGTTGCGGGTGCGGGCCGCCGATATGCGGCAGCACCAGGATGCCGTCGGTCTTCCAGAACGGATGGTCGGCCGGCAGCGGCTCCTGGCGGAAGACGTCGAGCACGGCGCCGGCGATCTTCTTGTCGTTCACGGCGGTGATCAGGTCGTCGTCCTTGATGAGGTGGCCGCGGCCGAAGTTCAGCAGCCAGGCTGTCGGCTTCATCCTGGCCAGCCGCGCGGTATCGATGAAGTTGTCGGTCGCCGGCGTCGCCGGCAGCAGGAGCAGCAGGTAGTCGGCGCGCGCCAGAACCTCGTCGGTGCGCTCCGGCGGCAGCATCTCGTCGACATGCGCCATCGGCCCGGGCCGGCGCTTGGTGCCGATCACCGTCATGCCGAAGGCCTTGGCCATGCGCGCCACCTCCTGGCCGATCGCGCCGAGGCCCAGGATGCCGAGCGTCTTGCCGGTCAGCGGCTGGGCCACGGTGTGGACCCACTTGCCGGCTTTCTTGTTCGCCGCCGCGATGGCGAGCGGCTTCGCCACATGGAACAGCGACGCCATGATGTTCTCCGGCATCGATTCGGTATGCGTGCCGCGCGCGCAGGTAAGCGCCAGTCCGGGCGGCAGGTCGGGCAGGGCGAGCCAACCCTCGACGCCGGCCGTCATCGCCTGCGCCCAGCGCAACCGGGGCATGGCCGGCAGCAGGCCGGGCGGCACCGTCGGCGCCATCAGGATTTCCGTGCGCGCGAGCTGATCGGCCGACGGCTTCTCCTTGCGCGGCAAGCTGTCGACCGCCACGCGATCGGCGAGCCCTGCGGCCGCGATCGCGTCGAGATAGGCGG
Organism: uncultured Rhodospirillales bacterium; assembly: GCA_945957125.1. GTDB lineage: Bacteria > Pseudomonadota > Alphaproteobacteria > Reyranellales > Reyranellaceae > Reyranella. The sequence continues at coordinate 2,193 of CAMFJT010000056.1, forward strand.
CGGTGTTGTCGGTCCACAGCAGGACGTGGGTGCGGTCGGTCATTTGCAAAGAACTCCATAGTGATCTTTGGCTGGGAGCGCGGCTCTCCAGAGCCGCTCATGGGATGGCGCAAATCGAAGAACGAGCGGCTCTGGAGAACCGCGCTCCCAGCGGGTCACTCCCGCACCGGCCCGCCTTCGAGCGACAGCGGCGCGTCGATCGCCGGACGGTCGTCGAGCAGCCGCGCGCAGCCGGCGTTGAGGCCGTCGCCTGGGTCCCGGTCGGCGGGGGCGATGAACAGCGCCGACACCCGGATGTCGCCGACCCTCAGGCGCGCCTCGGTCAGCCAGCGCGTGGCACGGATCGAGGTGCCGCCCTTGTCGAGCCGCAGCCAGCCGCACAGCACGGCAAGCTCGCCCGACGGGTCGATGCGGACGTGGGCGGTATCGCTTCCCTTGAAGCTGCCGGCGGCGCTCGTGACCTGCCATTCGAACGGCACCGCGCGATAGAGCTTCGCATCCTCGGCCGAGACGTCGATCGTGCCGGCGTAGTCCGAGCGGGCGACCGAGGGGTCGCGGATCAAGCCGCGCGACACGGCGAGCCCGAAGGCGAGCAATCCCGCACCGAACAGCAGGATCGCCCAGCGCGGCAGGCCGGCGATGTTCACGCGAGGATGGTCGTCATGCCGCCGTCGACCACCAGCGTGTGGCCGGTGATGTAGGCGCCGGCGTCCGACGCCAGCAGGAGCAGCGCGCCGCGCAGGTCGGCGGGCGTGCCCCAGCGATGGGCGGCGGTGCGCTGCTCGAGCATGGCGCAGAACTTCGCGTCCTGCTGCAGCGGCACGTTGAGCTCGGTGCGGATGTAGCCCGGCGCGATGGCGTTGGCGGTGACGTACGGCCCGAATTCGGCGGCGAGGTTCTTGGTCAGGCCGGTCATGCCGTGCTTGGCCGAGACGTAGCCGGCGACAGAGCCGCGGCCGAGCACCGCCATGATCGACGATATGTTGACGATGCGGCCGTACTGCCGCTCGAGCATGTGGCGACCCACTTCGCGCGCCAGCGCGAACGGCCCGATCAGGTCGGTCTCGATCACCTTGCGATAGTCGGGCGTGGCAGTGTCGACGATGTTGTCGCGATGGATGACGCCGGCATTGTTCACCAGGATGTCGATGCGGCGGTATTTGCCGATCAGCGCGCGGACCTGCGTCTGCACGCTCTGCTCGTCGGTGACGTCGAGGATCACCGCCGCCGCCTTGCCCTTCTTGCGCACGATCGCCTTGACCGTCGCGTCGAGGTCCTTTGCGGCGCGGCCCGCGCACAGCACCGTGGCGCCGGCACCGGCCAGCGTGATCGCCATGTCCCGGCCGAGGCCGCGCGAGGCGCCGGTTACCAGCGCGATGCGGTTCTTGAGCGAAAAGAGGTCTGCCATGGGGCGGCATCCTAGCCTATGAATCCCGCCGCAACCTATCGGGAGGAGAGACATGGCCAAAGTGGCAATCGTGACGGGATCGGCGACGGGGCTGGGGGCTGCCTGCGCGGTCGATCTCGCGGCGCGCGGCTGGAACGTGGCGATCAACTATACGAAGTCGAAGAAGGAAGCGGACGAGACCTACGAGACGGTCAAGGCCAAGGGCGTCGAGGCGATCCTCGTGCAGGCCGACATGGGCCAGGATGCCGATTGCAAGAAGCTCGCGGCCGAGACGATGAAGAAGTGGGGCCGCATCGATGGCCTCGTCAACAATGCCGGCACCACCAAGTTCCAGAACCAGGGCGATCTCGACGGTGTCAGCGCCGAGGATTTCGACCGCATCCTGCGGGTCAACGTCACCGGCCCGTACATGATGAGCCGCGCCGTCTACCCGACGATGAAGAAGCAGTGGGACGACAGCCAGGAGCGCGGCTCGATCGTCAACATCTCCTCGATCGCCGGCGTCATGGGTGTCGGCACGTCGATCCCCTACGCCGCGTCGAAGGGCGCGCTCAACACGCTGACGCTGTCGCTGGCGCGCTGGTTCGGTCCGGCGGTGCGGGTCAACACGGTGTGCCCGGGCTTCATCCAGACCCGCTGGCTGCTCGGCGCGCTCGGCCAGGAGAACTACGAGAAGCTGCGCGACGCGCAGGAGCAGACCACGCCGCTGCGCCAGGCGGGCACGCCCGAGCAGATGGCCGAAGCGGTGATCTTCTTCCTGACCAGTGCCAGCAACATCACCGGCGAGTTCCTGATCGTCGACGCCGGCACCCATCTCGGCGGCTTGCCGATGAAGGGGCGGTAGAAAGGAAGAATTTGTCTTCCTCCTCCCCCGTCATACGGGGGAGGCCGGGTGGGGGTGGGCAACGCGGCCGGTCCTTCCCGTGGCGGGATTATGAGCTGAAAGCTGGCGGCAACTTTGCTGAGGCTTTCCCTCACCCGGCCTCCCCCGTATGACGGGGGAGGAGAATGAAGGCAGAGATCGATCACAAATCTTGGGGAAGTGATCGAAAAGCGGCCAGAGTGCGCGGGGCGGCGTCATTGCCGGCCCGCCGCTTGGGCAATCGGCGCATTTGAGTCGCTTATCTGCGGCATTTGAACTTCAAATTTCTTTTGGGCGACCCCCCGCTGTTAGCCTCGCATCGTGATCGAGCGCATGCGCGGCAACTTCTCAGGGGGTGGTGATGAGCAACGGCACGTTTAGGCCCGTCTCGGCAACGCAGGGCATCTCCCGTCGGCAGGTTCTGAAGAGAGGCGCGGCCGTCGCGGCCGCCGTCGCCGGCTCGGAGGTGGTCGGCGCGCCGACGATCTGGGCGCAGGAGATCAAGGACATCGAGCTGCGCCATGTCGGCGTGTCCTACTCGGTGGTGAAGGCGATCGGCGATCAGGCGGCCAAGGATCTCGGCTTCAAGATCACGATGCAGAACCTCGATACGTCGGCCGCGATCAACCGCTTCATCACGCAGCCCAATACCGTCGACATTCCGGATCTCGAGGGCTGGCAGGCCAAGCTCGCCACCAAGCGCGGCGTGATCCAGGGCATCAACGTCAAGAAGGTCAAGGAGTTCGACAACTTCCTGCCGATCTTCACCAAGGGCGAGCTCGACGGCCACAAGATCCCGCGCCAGGGCATCTCGCCCTACGAAGCGATGTACATCGCCAAGCCGGATGCGACCGAGCTGCACGAAGGCGTCACCGACTGGGCGACGTTCCTGCCGCAGGTCTACAACGCCGATTCGATCGGCTATCGCCCCGACCTCGTCGGCCACAAGGTCACCGAGTGGAAGGAACTGATCGACCCGAAGTTCAAGGGCAAGGCCGCCATCCTCGACGTTCCCGCGATCGGCATCATGGACGCCGCGCTGTGCTTCGAGAGCGCCGGGCTGATCAAGTACGGCAACAAGGGCAACATGACGAAGGAGGAGATCGACTTCACGATCAACAAGCTGATCGAGCTGAAGAAGGCGGGCCACTTCCGCGCGACCTGGACGACCTTCGACCAGTCGGTGCAGCTCATGGCGGCGGGCGAGGTCATCATCCAGTCGATGTGGTCGCCCGCGGTGGCGGCGGTGCGCGTCAAGCAGATCCCCTGCGTCTACGCGCCGGTCAACAAGAAGGGCGACAAGGAAGGCTATCGCGGCTGGTGCAACGGGCTCGGCCTGATGAAGCATCTCACCGGCAAGAAGCTCGACGCCGCCTACGAGTACATCAACTGGTACTACACGGGCTGGCAGGGCGCGTTCGTCAGCCGCTACGGCTATTACAGCCCCGTGCCGTCGACGGCGAGGAAGCACATGACGCCGACCGAATGGGCCTTCTGGTACGAAGGCAAGCCGGCGCCGGAGCCGATCAAGGATCCGTATGGCGTGCTGATGGAACCGGCCGGCACGGTGCGCGACGGCGGCTCGTTCATCGAGCGCGTGACCAACATCTCGTGCTGGAACACGCTGATGGACGAGGCCGCCTACATGAACAAGCGCTGGAACGACTTCAAGGCGGCCTGACGGTCCGTGGCAAGGCCGGCAGCCGATGCGGCTGCCGGTTCCGGCTCGAACGTTCTCCTGGAAATGCATCGAATGGCCAAGCGCCGCGGCACGACCCACAATCGCACGACCCACAATCGCACGACCCACAATCGCACGGGCTGGCTGCTCGTCCTGCCGCTGGTCGTGGTGCTGATCCCCTTCTTCGTGGCGCCCATCGTGGGCGTCGTCGTCGCCAGCTTCGTGCAGAGCGACGGGTTCGGCGGGATCGTCCCGGCCTTCACCTGGGAGAACTACGCCAACATCTTCACGTCGCGGCTGACGCTCGACCTCTACTGGGCGACGTTCAGGTTCGCCGTCTTCGCCTGGTTCTTCTCGCTGCTGATCGGCTTCTGGATCGCCTACTTCCTGGTCTTCCACGTGCGCAATCCGCTGCTCGCGATGGGGCTGTTCCTGCTCTGCACGGTGCCGTTCTGGACGTCCAACATCATCCGCATGATCTCGTGGATCCCGCTGCTCGGGAAGGAAGGGCTGATCAACAGCGCCCTGCTCGGGGTCGGCGTCATCGACCAGCCGCTCGGCGTGCTGCTGTTCTCCAGCCTCGCGGTGGTCATCGCCTATGTCCACCAGCTCACGATCTTCATGATCGTGCCGATCTTCAACTCGATGGCGCGCATCGACAAGCGCACGATCGAGGCGGCGCGCGACGCCGGCGCCTCGCGCTTCGACATCGTCCGCCTCATCGTCTTCCCGATGTCGAAGACCGGCATCGCCCTCGGCTCGATCTTCGTGGTCTCGATCGTGATGGGCGACTTCTTCGTCGTGAAGGTCATGTCCGGCGGCGGCTCCGCGTCGGTCGTGGGCGCGTTCTACGAGGATGTGGGCGTGCTGCAATACCCATCCGCCGCGGCCAGCGCGGTGATCCTGACGGCGGTCGTGTCGCTGATGGTCGTGGCGATCCTGCGCACCGTCGACATCCGCCGCGAGCTGACGAAATGAGCCAGACCGCCGTCTTGCCGCCGGCTCGCGCGTCGGCTGCGCCTCGCGCCCGCCGCCGAGCGCCCGATCGCGGCGGCAGGCCGTGGACCTTCTACGTCCTCGCCGCGCTGTTCGTGCTCTACGTGCTGGCGCTCTACGGCCCGATGATCTGCATCTACATCCTGTCGTTCCAGGACGTGCGCGGCGGGCTGGTCTTCCCGATGCGCGGCACCTCGCTGCACTGGTTCGTCGACCTGTTCACCCAGGTGCGCACCGGCGACGTGAAGGGCGCATTCGGCCGCTCGATCCGGCTGGCCGCCATCGTGACGGTTCTCACCGTGATCGTCTCTTTCATGGCGGGGCTGGCGTTCCGCAAGCGCTTCGTCGGCGACAGCGTCGTCTTCTATCTCATGATCGGCAGCCTCGTCGCGCCGGGCCTGGTGCTCGGGCTGGGCGTCGGCCTGCTGTGCAACCTGCTCGGCATCGAGGCGAGCTGGTACGGCTCGGCGCTCGGGGCGCAACTGTCCTGGACGCTGCCCTTCGGCGTGCTGGTGATGTTCGCCGTGATGTCGCGTTTCAACGCCGTGTGGGAGGAAGCCGCGCGCGATCTCGGCGCGAGCCCGTGGCAGACGGTCGTGCTGGTCATCCTCCCGATCATCGCGCCGGGCCTCGTCGCGGTGGCGCTGTTCGGCTTCACGCTTTCCTATGACGAGTTCGCGCGCACGCTGCTGACCGCGGGATCGCTGAACACCCTGCCGCTGGAGATCTGGAGCATGACACTGAACGTCACGTCGCCGTCGCTCTACGCCCTCGGCACGGTGACCACCATCATCTCCTTCCTGATCATCGGCCTCAGCCTCGGCACCATCGCCTGGATGCAGAAGCGGCGGGCCCGGAAGACGGCGCGTTGAGGATGTCGAAGACCATGGCTGACGGAAACGGAAGCATCGAGCTGGCCGGCCTCGTGAAGTCGTACGACGGCGTCACGAGGGTGGTCGACGGCGTCAACCTCAAGGTCCCGGACGGCGCCTATTGCTGCTTCCTGGGGCCGTCGGGCTGCGGCAAGACGACGATCCTGCGCATGATCGCCGGCCACGAGGATCCGACCGACGGCGAGATCCTGATCGGCGACGAGCAGGTCGTGGGTCTCGACCCCGTCGAGCGGCGCACGGCGATGATGTTCCAGTCCTACGCGCTGTTCCCGCACCTGTCGGTGCGCGAGAACATCGCCTTTCCGCTGCGTGTGCGCGGCGCCGGCACCGCCGAGCGGCACAAGGCGGCCGATGCCATGATCGAGAAGGTCCGCCTCACCGAGCTCGCCGACCGCCTGCCGGGCGAGCTGTCGGGCGGCCAGCAGCAGCGTGTGGCGTTGGCGCGCGCGGCGATCACGGGCCCGCGCGTGCTGCTGCTCGACGAGCCGCTCTCCGCGCTCGACGAGCAGCTTCGCGTCCAGATGCGCCAGGAGCTGAGCCGCATGCAGCGTGACCTCGGCATCACCTTCGTCCACGTCACCCACACGCAGCTCGAGGCGATCGCCATCGCCGACATCGTCGTGGTGATGGAGAAGGGCAAGATCCGCCAGGCCGGCCCCGCCCGCGATGTCTACGACCAGCCGCGCGACCGCTATGTCGCGGAGTTCCTCGGCGGCCAGAACGTGCTGCGCGGCAAGGTCGCGCGGATCGACGGCGGCAGCGCCCTGATTTCGGCGGACAGCATGCGCGACGTGGTGGTTCCGCTCGGTGCCCATGGCGGCGTGGCCGTGGGGGACACCGTCGATTTTGCCATCCGCCGGGACGATGTCGGACTGTCGCGTCCGCAAGCGGTCTCGCCGGAGAGCCGGGCGAAGGTGCCGAGCCGGGTCCGGAGCATCGAGTACCAGGGCAACTTCGTGAAGGTCATGCTCGACGACGTGGGCGGCGACGAGCTGATCGCCTACGTGCCCGACCGCATTTTCTATCTCGATCCCGTCTCGGTCGGCGACGTCGTGCTGGCGGGCTGGGATCGCGACAAGGCTCGGATGCTTGCGCGATGACGGAGGGAATCAAGTGAAAGTCGAGTTGTCGATCAACGGGCGGGCGGTGAGCGCCGATATCCCGCCATCGCTCCTTCTGTCGGATTTCCTGCGCGAGAATTGCGAGCTGACCGGCACGCATGTCGGCTGCGACACGTCGCAGTGCGGCGCGTGCGTCGTGCATGTCGACGGCGTATCGATGAAGAGCTGCACCCTGCTCGCCGTCGCGATGGATGGGCGGTCGGTCACCACCATCGAGGGGCTGGCCGGGACGGTCGGCGCCGAGCTGCATCCGATGCAGGAGGCCTTCCACGTCAATCACGGCCTGCAGTGCGGCTTCTGCACGCCGGGCATGATCATGAGCGCGGTCGACTTCGCCAAGCGCCATCCCAGCCCGACCGAGGGCGAGGTGCGGCGCTGGCTCGAAGGCAACATCTGCCGCTGCACCGGCTACCAGAACATCGTTGCCGCCATCCTGGCGGGGACGAAGGCGATGCACGCCCCGCAGGGAGACTGACATGAATGCACATACCGGCATCGGCGCGTCCATCCTGCGCAAGGAGGACCGCCGCTTCATCACGGGCAAGGGCAACTACGTCGCCGACATCCGCCGGCCCGGCATGCTGCGCGGGGTGTTCCTGCGCTCGCCGCACGCGCATGCGCGGATCAAGGGTATCGACACCAAGGCGGCCGCCGCGATGGACGGCGTGGCGGCGATCTTCACGGGCGCCGACCTGGCGGCGGACGGCGTCGGCGGCCTGCCGTGCGCCTGGGGCGTGAGCAACGCCGACGGCACGCCGATGAAGGAGCCGGCGCGCTCGGCGATGGCGGTCGACAAGGTGCGCTGCGTCGGCGACGCGGTGGCCTTCATCGTCGCCGAGACGCTGGAGCAGGCGCTGGTGGCGGCGGAGGCCGTCGTGGTCGACTACGAGCCGCTGCCCGCGGTCGTCAGCATGCTCGACGCGATCCGGCCCGGCGCCCCGGCGGTGTTCGACGACATCCCGAACAACACCTGCTTCGACTGGGAGTGCGGCGACGCCCAGGCGACGGCGGCCGCCTTCGCGAAGGCCGCGCACGTCGCGCGGATCAGCTTGGTCAACAACCGCCTCGTCGGCAATCCGATGGAGCCGCGCGCGGCGGTCGCCGAGTATGATTCCGGCCGCGATCACTACACGATGTGGACGACCAGCCAGTTCCCGCACGTCGTCAAGGTGCTGATGGGCAACTTCGTGCTGAACATCCCGCAGCACAAGCTGCGGATCGTGGCGCCCGACGTGGGTGGCGGTTTCGGCGTGAAGCAGTTCCTCTATGCCGAGGAGGTCATCACGACCTGGGCCTCGCGCAAGACCGGCCGGCCGATCAAGTGGATCAACGAGCGCAGCGACGGCTTCCTGTCCGATGCGCACGGCCGCGACCATGTCAGCGAGGCCGAGCTGGCGCTCGACGAATCCGGCCGGTTCCTCGGCCTGAAGGTGCGCACCATCGCCAACATGGGCGGCTATCTCTCGACCTTCGGCCCGAACATCCCGACCAACCTCTATGGCCTGCTGCTGGCGGGCGTCTACACGACGCCGGCGATCCATTGCGAGGTAAAGGGCGTGTTCACCAACACCGTGCCGGTCGACGCTTATCGCGGCGCGGGACGGCCGGAGGCGACCTTCCTGCTGGAGCGGCTGGTCGATGTCGCGGCGAGCGAGATGAACATCGACAAGGTCGAGATCCGACGCCTCAACATGATCGACGCCTCGCAGTATCCCTACCAGACGCCGGTGATCGTCAAGTACGACAGCGGCGATCCCAAGGCCTGCCTCGATACCGCGCTCAAGGAGGCCGACTGGGCGGGCTTCGCCGAGCGCAAGGCGGCCTCGAAGGCGCGCGGCCTGCTGCGCGGCATCGGGGTCTGCACCTACATCGAGGCCTGCGGCCTGGCGCCGTCGCGCATCGTGCAGTCGCTCGGCGCCCGCGCCGGCATCTTCGAGAGCGCGACGGTGCGCATGCACGTCACCGGCGATGTGACCGTGCTGATCGGCACGCACAATCACGGCCAGGGCCACGAGACGACCTTCGCGCAGATCGTCTCGGAGATGCTGTCGGTGCCGACCGACAAGATCGAGATCGTGTTCGGCGACACCGACAAGGTGCAGTTCGGGCTCGGGACGTACGGCTCGCGCTCGCTCGCCGTCGGCGGCACGGCGCTCGCCAAGGCGACCAACAAGATCATCGCCAAGGGCGCCAAGATCGCCGCGCACATGCTGGAGGCGGCCGACACCGACATCGTGTTCGAGAAGGGCAGCTTCAAGATCGCCGGCACCGACCGCTCGAAGAGTCTCGGCGAGGTGGTCGGCGCGGCTTACGGGCTGGTCAACTTCCCGATCGACGTGCTCGAGCCGGGCATGGAGGAGAAGGCCTTCTACGATCCGGTCAACTTCACCTATCCCGGCGGCGCGCATATCGCAGAGGTGGAGATCGATCCGGAGAGCGGCGTGGTCGAGCTGGTGTCCTATGTCGCCGTCGACGACATCGGCACGGTGATCAATCCGATGATCGTCGGCGGACAGCTCCACGGCGGCATCGCCCAGGGCGTCGGCCAGGCGCTCTACGAGAACTGCGTCTACGACGAGGCGTCGGGCCAGATGCTGACCGGCTCGTTCATGGATTACTGCATGCCGCGGGCGGACAACCTGCCCAACATGCAGATCACGACGCAGTCGACCCAGTGCACGCACACCAGCTTCGGGGTGAAGGGCTGCGGCGAGGTCGGCACGATCGGCTCGCCCGCGACGGTCATCAACGCCGTGGTGGACGCGCTGTCGCATCTCGGCGTGAACCATGTCGACATGCCGGCGACGCCGGGCCGCGTCTGGCGTCTCATCCACAACAGCGCGACCCAGCTCCGGGCGGCGGAGTAGAGGCGATCATGAGGGAATTCGCATATCACAGGCCGGGCGACCTGCAGGCCGCGGTGGCCTTGCTGGCCGACGGCGAGAGCCGGCCGGTGTCGGGCGGCATGACGCTGCTGCCGACGATGAAGCAACGCCTTGCGGCGCCGCCGGCGCTGGTCGATCTCTCCACCATCCCCGGAATGGCCGGCGTGACGGTCGAGGGCCGCACGGTGACGGTCGGCGCGCTGTCGACGCATGAGAGCGTGGCGTCCTCGCCGGAGATCGTCGCGTGCATTCCCGCGCTGGCGTCGCTCGCCGGCGTCATCGGCGATCCCGCCGTGCGCCATCGCGGCACGATCGGCGGCTCGGTCGCCAACGCCGATCCGGGGGCCGACTATCCCGCCGCCGTGCTCGGGCTCGACGCCACCGTCGTCACCGATCGCCGCGAGATCGGCGCCGATGACTTTTTCATCGGCCTGTTCACGACCGCCCTGGCGCCCGACGAGATCATCACCGCCATCCGCTTTCCAGTCCCGGACGCGGCGGGCTACGCGAAGTTCAGGAGCCAGGCCTCGCGCTTCGCGCTCGTCGGCGTGTTTGTGGCGCGGTTCGGCCCGTTCGTGCGCGTGGCCGTGACCGGCGCCGCGCCCTGCGTGTTCCGCCAGAAGGACATCGAGGAGGTCCTGGCTCGCGACTTCACGCCATCCGCCCTGACCCGGATATCGATCGCCCCGTCCGGCCTCAACTCCGACATCCACGCCGACAGCGAATACCGCGCCCACCTCGTGATGGTGATGGCCCGCCGCGCCGTCGAGCAGGCGCTTGGGGCTCCGGCACGTCCGTAGGCGCCGACTTCTTTTCTTCGTCCTCCCCCGTCATACGGGGGAGGCCGGGTGGGGGAAAGCCTCAGCAGGATTGTCGCCAGATTGGAGATCATGATCTGAAATCGGAGATATCGGCCGCGTCGCCTGCCCCCACCCGGCCTCCCCCGTATGACGGGGGAGGGGGAAGAGGCGGTTCGCTACTCTGCGGCCTCGCGGAAGGACGGCGCGACGGTGTCGGCCGATTCGAGCTCCAGGCGGTGCTCGGAGCGCGCGCCGATATAGCCTTCCAGGTAATTGTGGAGCGCGTCGATCGCCGCGAGGTTTCGGCCGGCCGCGCGGTAGAGCAGGAGGTCGATCTCCGGCAGGGGAGGGAGGCCCTCGTTCGGCCCGACCTCGCGCAGCCCCGGCACCAGCGCGCTGCGGCAGAGCACGGTCACCGCCATGCCGGCGAAGGCGGCCGCCTGAAGGCCGGCGGTGCTGGCGCTGACGCAGGCGATCTTCCAGTCGCGGCCGATGCGGTCGAGCCGGTCGATCGCGTGCTCGCGATAGATGTTGCCCGGCGGCAGGAGGGCCAGCGGCAGCGGGTCCGCGCGGTGCGCCTCCGAGCCGTCGCCCACCATCCAGGCGAGCTGCTCCTGCCCCACGACCTTGCCGCCGGAGAACCCGTCCATGCGCGTGACGAGGGCGAGATCGATCTCGCCGTGCCGCACCAGGCCGACGAGCGGCGTCGACAGCTCGCACCGCAGCTCGACCTGCACCTTGGGGAACGCCTTGCGGAAGCGGTTCAGGATCGCCGGCAGGATGAAGGCCGCGTAGAGATCGGGCGTGCCGAGCACGACATGGCCCTCGACGTCGGGCGAGGCCAGGCGCTGAAGCAGCTCGTCGTGCTGGCGCAGCAGCGACTTGGCATAGGACAGCACGAGATCGCCGTCCTCGGTGAGGAGCAGGCGGCGGCCCTCGTAGTAGAACAGCCGCTTCCTGGTCTGGTCCTCGAGCCGTTGAAGTTGCAGCGAGATGGCCGGCTGGCTGCGGCCGAGCTGCCGCGCCGTCTCGGTCACGCTGCCGGTCTTGATGACCGACACGAACGCTCGCAACGTCCGGATATCCAGGCTGATCAATGGCATTCGGGGGACCCGGTCACTTGCCGATATCCCTGCAGGAAGTGTGCCATTCGGAGCCCGGAGCGCGGCTCTCCGGAGCCGCTCATCGGATGCGTCAAACCGAAGAAAGAGCGGCTCTGGAGAGCCGCGCTCCCAGCGGGTCAGGGCTTCGCGGTCTGCGCGGTGCCGGTCATGGGGATGAAGTAGACGCCGAGATCCTTGCGCGAGGAGACGTTGCCGTCCTCGTCCTTGGTGAAGACGTAGAGGAACTGCTCCCGCTTGAACGGCTGGCCCATGGGGATGACCATGCGGCCGCCCGGCTTGAGCTGGGCGAGCAGGGGCGGCGGCACATGCTGGGCGACGCAGGTGACGATCACGATGTCGAAGCCGCCCTCGACCTCGGGCCAGCCGAAATAGCCGTCGCCGACCCGGGTCTCGATATTGTCGTAGCCGAGCGGCTTGAAGATCTGGGCTACGGCGGTGCCCAGCGGCTCGACGATCTCGATCGAGTAGGCCCGCTCGACGATGCGCGAGAGGATCGACACCTGGAAGCCCGAACCGGTGCCGATCTCCAGCGCCCGCTCGCCGGGCTTGGGCTCGCAGAGCTGCGTCATGTAGGCCTGCCCGCGATAGTCCGACAGCGCGGAGCCGAGGCCGATCCGCCACGGCGTCGATTCCTCCTCGTAGGCCGAGGCGGCGAAGTCCATCTTCTCGTCGTAGCGATAGTGGTAATATTCGCGCGGCACCTCGGCGAAGGCCCGCATGACGCCGGGGTCGGGCTTGCCGAAATGGTGCGCCAGCACGGCCTGGATGGTGTTCAGCATGCGCGGCTTGCGCGCGACGGTCGCCGTCCATTGCTCCGCGGTGATCACCTGGCGACGGGCGCTCGCCTTCATGGCCGCCGAATAAGCCTCGAACGTCCAGGGTTGCGGGCCTGCCCAGGCAGCGGCGGGCGCCGTCAACAGCCCCCCAACGACAGCGCGACGACCGAGTTTCATGAATGTGTACTTCCGTTTCCCAGATTCCCGACGCCTATTGTGCCCTATCGCGCCGTCCGGAAGAAGCCGAGGGCACCGGCGATCCGCGCGCCGCCCGGCTGGCTGGCGGCGACCGTCACGTACAGGGCCGCGGCGATGCCGAGCAGGATCTTGTAGCCGAGTTCCACCATCACGAGGTTCGCCAGCGGCGAGGCGATCACCGACCCTGCGCCGTTGATGGCCCAGGCCCATGGCAGCAAGGCCACGCTCTGACCCGCGAACCGACCGAGCCCGAGGGCCATCGGCATGCCGAGCACCACGCCGAGCGGCGCGATCGCCGCCAGCAGCACGGCGAAACGCAGGGCCGGCGGCCAGCCTGCCGACGCCTGCAGCAACGGGTCGAGCCCCGCGGCGGCGAGGCCGATCCACGCCAGAACGCCGAGCACGGCAAGCACGACGGCGCGCTGCGGCCGGGCCGCCTGGCGCTGGGCGAGCCAGCTTCCGGCACCGGCGAACACGAGCAGGGCGGCCAGCACGAGACCGAAAGCGAAGGTGCGGTCATGCAGGTAGTGCGATGCCTTCTCGATCAGGAAGATCTCCAGCATCAGGAAGCCCACGCCGAGGCTGGCGAAGTAGCACAGGACCGCGGCGAACTGCCGCCCCGTCACGCGGGCAAAGGAACCGCGCGCGAAGAGCGGCAGCAGCGCCACCGCCAGTCCCAGCACCAATGCCTGCGCCAGGACGGCGAGGTTCACCAGCCAGGCCAGCTCCTCGCGTGGCACGAGCTCGATCTGCTCGAGGATCGTGCCGAGCCGGGCCAGCGGCAGGATGCCGGTGAAGAACGGGCGGTCGAGGGTCGGCGGGCGGAGGCGGAAGAAGCCGTGGAATGGCGAGGCCGCGCCGGCCATCGCCGCAGCCGCCTCCAGCCGCAACGGGTCGGCGCCTTTGGCCGGCTTGCCCATGCCATCGAAGGTGACGAGGTCCAGGCGGTTGTAGACCCGTACGCCGGCGAGGTCGCGGCCGGCGAGATGGACCAGGTCGAAGGAGCGTTCGGCGCAGAAGCGGCGGATTGCGTCCAGGGTCGCCTCGTCGATCGGGCGCGGCGAGAGCAGGAGCCTGACGTTGAAGGCCGAGCGATAGATGGCGACATGGCGCGCCGGCTCGGCGACGCCCGCGCGCTCGAGCGCTGCCGTGGCCGTTCCCATGGCCTGTACGGCATAGACGGGGAACTCGCGGATCGATACCGGGATGGAGAGCAGGCCGTCCGGCGCGAGCAGGCCGAGCAGCGCGGCCAGCGTCTCGACCGCCAGCACGGCGCGGTTGGTCTCCGACTGCGCCAGGAATTCCCGCGTCATGTCGATGAGGTCGTAGGGGGCATCGCGCGAGAGCCCGGCCAGCGCCAGCGGGCTCGTGGCGAGCACCCGCCGGACCCCCGCGCCGTCCAGCGCCCGGACCGGTCCGAGGCCGGCGACCAGCGCGCGACGCAGCACCGTGTCGGGCTCGACCGTATCGACTGCCGAGGCCCCGGCGCCCGAGGCCTCATGGACCCTGAACCCGCCACCGGCGCCGAGCAGCAGGGTGCGTGCGCCGGGCCGCAACCGGTACGGCAGCGAGTCGAGCGTCGCCGTGAAGTAGGTGGTGTCGGGCTGCCCCTCGCGCGGCAGGGCGGCGATGCGGTTGCCGTCGAGATAGAGGCCGAACGCCCGCGGCAGCTCCTTCACGCCCATCCGGCCGGCATTGTTCGAGAGGTCGCTGTCGAGGCGTTCGACGAAGCTGTCCACCAGGAGATATTGGCCCTTGGGAGAGCGGATCTCGGCCATCACCTCGCTTCCGCGCGTGTTGAGCGGCGCGAAGATGTCCTTGAACTCGTTCACCTTCGCCTGGTTCAGAAGCACGAGGCTCGCCTCGCAGGGCACGAAGACGGCGAGCACGAGAAGGCCGAGCCAGAGGCGCGGTGCGGAGGCCCGGGCCTCGAGCCAGGCTGCCAGCGCGAGCACGGGCAGGAGGCAGGCAACCAGGGAGAACGGCGGCGCGACGAACATCAACGCCAGCACCGCCACGGCGCCGAGCCCCGCGCCGGCCAGGTCGGCGGCGTAGACGCGGCCGATCTGCGCGGCGTTCAGCACGAAGACGAGCGACACGTAGAGGCCGACCAGGAAGAAGAAGGGGAACAGCGCCGCGTAGCACTGGGCGATGTTGCCGAGCTGCGCGGCCCACAGCTGCCGGTTCTGCAGCTCGAGCGGATTGAACGGCACCAGCGTCGTCCAGTGCCAGCCGAGCGTGGCGGCGACCATCATCAGCAGGGGTAGCAGGACGAGAAACCACCGCGCCCGATGCACCAGCCGACGCGCCGACAGCGCCGCCACCGTGCCGCTCGCCGCCAGCCCCACCATCGCGATCGAGATGATCCAGTAGCCGTACTCGGACCAGCTCGAGAGCGCGAAGAAGCGCGTCAGCGCGATCTCGTATCCGATCGATGCGAAGCAGGCGAGGAAGAGGGGAAACAGACGGGCTGCCGGCATCGCCCGCAGCTTATGGAGCACGCTCGCGCGGGTCCAGACGGTCCGGCTCGTGCCGCCAGGCGTTCAGATGCTGGGAGCGCGGCTCTCCAGAGCCGCTCTTTCCTCATTTTTCCGCACCGCATGATGCGGCTCTGGAGAGCCGCGCTCCCAGCGACCGAGCTTACGAGCGCTCAGGCGGCGCGCTGCTTCACCGAGCCGGCGAAGGCCGCCGCGGCGTTCTGGACATGGCGGGTGGCGAGCAGGGCGGCCAGCTCGGCGTCGCCCGCGATCACCGCGGCGAGGATGCCGGCATGCTCCTGCCAGTCGTCGTGTGCCCGGGCGCGGCCGTTGATCGCGAAGGCGATCGAGGTGCGCTCGCGCAGGCCGCGCATCACGTCGGCCAGCACGGCGTTGCGGCTCGCTTCGGACAGCCGTTCGTGGAACTCGGCGTTCAGGCGCGCCAGCTCCTCCGGCGTGCCGGCCTGGGCGGCACGGTTGCCGCGTTGCAGCGTGTCCTCGAGCTGGGCGACGATCTGCGGATCGTGGCGCTGCGCCGCCAGCCGCGCGTTCAACCCTTCGAGCAGGGCGCGGACCTCGACCAGCTCGGCGACATCTTCGGGCGTCACCTCCACGACCGTCGCGCCGCGGCGGGGGAGGAGGGTCACCAGCCCTTCGGCCGAAAGGCTGCGCAGCGCCTCGCGCACCGGCACGCGCGACACCCCGAGCTCGGCGGACAGCCGATCCTCGACCAGCCGCTCGCCGGGCTTCAGAGAGCCATCGAGGATGCGGCCGCGGATGCGCTCGCCGACGACGCGGGACAGCGACGCCCGTCCGCTCATTTGCCGAGCGTCGCCATGAAGGCGGCGATGCCGGCCTCGCAGCAGGCGATGTCCTGCTCGCCGTTGCCGCCCGAGGCGCCGATGCCGCCGACGCACTGGCCGTCGACGAAGATCGGGAAGCCGCCGACGAACACCGTGAAGCGGCCGCCATGCTGGGTCCAGATGCCGAACGCCTCCTCGCCGGGCAGCGAGTTCCTGTAGTTGTCGGTGCGCTTGCGATGGCCGGCGGCGGTGAAGGCCTTGTTCATCGCGATCTGCACGCTGGTCACCTTGCCGCCGTCGAGCCGGCGCAGCGCGATCGGGTAGCCGGCGTTGTCGGCGACGCAGAGGACCTCGGGCACGCCGAGCTCCTCCGCCTTCTTCTGCGCCGCGTCGAGCATCAGGTGGGCTTCGGCGAGCGTGAGGGTCTTGTAGGAGTGCATGGTGGAGCGCGTTTTCTTTCGTGAACCCTCCCCCGTCTTCGGGGGAGGTGTCAGCGTCATACGCTGACGGAGGGGGTCGGATTCATGCGACGCGGAGAGCCATGACCCCCTCCGTCGCGGATTACCGCGCCACCTCCCCCGAAGACGGGGGAGGGGACGATCAGGCCGCGAGCTTCTGCTCGACCGGCTTCTGCACGAAAGTGCGGTACACGCCGTCGAGATAGAGCCGGCGCATCATCGTCGCCTCGCGCACGTTGCGCACGCAGGCGGCGCGCTGCTCGTCGGTCGTGGCGTACTTCTCGACGATCTCGTAGCCCTTCTCGCCGTGCTCGATGTCGGCGGCGATGTGGATCGTGAAGAACGTGACCTCGTCCTCGCTGAAGCCGTACTTCTCGAGCAGCGGCGGGGTGGTCTTGCTGTAGATGCGCGGCACCTGGCTCTCCAGCCCGATCAGCAGGCCCGACAGCGCCTCGACGAACGGCTTGCGCGACTGCACCGTGCACCAGCTTTGCAGACCGAGCGTCTCGGCCAGCAGCTCGCCGTTGACCTGCGCGTTCAGCACTTCCTCGCGGCTCTTGCCGCAGACCTCACCGAACTCCAGCAGCAGGTCGGAATGGCGCACCGGCGCCGCGCCATGCATGCCGACCAGCCCTTCCTCTTCGGTGACGTTCTCGAGCAGGAAGTGCTGCACCTCCTGGTGCGGGCAGACGGCATAGACCGCCGCGACCCATTCCGCGAAATGGCTGACATAGTGATAGTGCTGCTTGACCCATTCGCCGAGCAGGCGGCGGTCGAGCTTGCCGGATGTCCAGGCCTCGCTCCAGGGATGCACCGCCGAATGGCGCTGCTCGATGGCGTCTTCGAGAGCCAGACGGAACGCACTCTTTGCCATTGGCGACCTCCTTCAGATCCTTGATCTGATAAAATTGTATACAAGAATGGTCGTATCGGTCAAATTATTCTCGATCGAGGGAGGTTTCGTATACAAACGACCGACTATACCCAAGGCGACGCTTTTCAGATCGAGAAGCGAACCGTCTTCTCCGCCGGCTGGTTGCCGCTGTGCGCCGAGGGCCAGATCGCCCGCCCCGGCGATTTCCTGCCGCTCAGCGTCGGCGGCTGGAGCGTCGTTGCCGTCCGTGACGGCGAGGGCACGGTCCGGGTGTTGCGCAATGCCTGCCGGCACCAGAACATGCCGGTGGTCGGGACGGCGCCGGGCACCTGCCAGAGTTTCCGCTGCCGTTTCCACGGCTGGACCTACGACCTGCAGGGCCGATTCCTGTCGGCGCCGCCGCCCGTCGCGCCGGCCGATGCGTCACCCGGCGCCAACGATCTGCACGCGTTGCCCGTGCGAATCCTCGACGGGCTGGTGTTCTTCGCCGTGGACCAGGTGTCGACCGGCTTCTTCGCGCCCGATCTCGGCCAGCCCTACAGCGGTACCATCGTCACCGACATCGCGTGCAACTGGAAGGTCTGCGTCGAGCATCTGCTCGGCGGTCAGGGCGTGAGCGGGCCCGAGTTCGCCTGGTTCTGGCCGCTGATGGTCGTGCGTCGGTCAGGTCCCCTCGTGCTCGTCGAGCAGGTCGTGCCGCACACCTTCCTGCGCACCCGGCTGTTCACCCACGTTTTCGGCGGCGCCGTCGAGGCGCAGAAACTCTCGGCGACGGCGACGAAGGAGGCGTGCGAGCGGATCCAGCTCGAGCGCGCTGGCGGCACGCCGCCGCAGGGCGGGGCGTTGCTGGCCCAGTTCCACCGTGCGTTGGACGAGGCCTATTCCGGCAGCTCGTGACCGCGGCCGATGTTGCGGATGACCTCGCGCAGGTTCGGCTTGGCGGCGATGAGCGCGACGCGATAGGCCTGCAGGCCGCGCAGCAGCGCGCCGTCGCGCCTGAGGAGCTTGTCGGCGAACTCGACCATGCGGGTGTTGGGCCAGCCATGTCTGCGCAGTGCGAGCAGCCGCAGGAACGATTCCTCTTCCCGGCCGGGAGCGTGCTGGCACATCAGGATAGCCGCCGCCGCCTGCGAGCGCGAGATGCCCGCATGACAGTGCACCAGAAGATGGCTGCCCGCCTTCGCGTGCGCCCGCTCGCCGAAATCGAGCAGCCGCTCGATGTGCCGCGGCGTGCAGGCCTCGTAGCCGGGATATTCGGCGACCACGTCGTCGAACCGGATCAGCTCGTGGTCGATGCCGGCAAAGTCGTCGAGGGCCGGCGGGCGTGGCTCGTGGGTGTCGATGATCGACAGGACATGGCTGACGCCCGCCAGGGCGTGCTGCGGCAGCTCGGGGATGCCGCAGATGATGAGCTTGTGATCGGGCAGGGGCATGGCGCGTTCTACAGCAGGCCGCGCGCCATGTGCAGGCCGACGGCGAACATGCCGAACACGAACGCCTTGCGGAACGTCTCGGCCGACAGCCGCCGGCGGGCATGCTGGCCGAGCCAGACGCCGACCATGGTGGGCGCGATGGCGGCGATGCTGCTGGCCAGGTTGGTGACGTGATAGGCGCCCTGCCAGGCCAGCACCGCTGCCAGCATGCCGATGATGAACAGGAACATGATGCCGAGCGCCTGCACCAGCTCGTGACGGTCCATCTCGAGCGATTGCATGTAGGGCAGGAAGGGCACCGCCGCGACGCCGGTGACGCCGGCCACCAGCCCGCTCGCCGCGCCGACCAGCGGATTGGCCCACCATTCGGCCCGGCGCGGCACATGCGGCCGCCACGGCGTCATCGCCAGCAGCGAATAGAGGACGAGGATGACGCCGACCCAGGCCGCCGCGCGGGGCGAGCCGAGCTGGCCGAACGCCGCCGCGGCGATCGCGATGGCGACCATCGCCGCGACCGCCATTGCTGCGAAGCGTCGCATCAGCGGCCGGAAGCCGCCGCCATAGATCGCCTGCCAGATGTTGGTGAACATCGTCGGCACCACCATGATGGCCAGCGCGCTCTCGAGCGGCAGGGCGAAGCTCAGCAGGCCGATGGCGATCGGCGGCATGCCCATCCCGATCGCGCCCTTGGCGATGCCGGCGACGATGAACGCCCCGGCGATCACGACGATCTGCAGCGGCATCATCGGGTGGGGTCGCGGATGGCGATTAGCGTGCGACCCCGAACAACCGTCTTGCTCATTCTGCCATCCGAACTCCGGAGCCGTGGGCCCATCTACCGCTTCCTGTCGTCATGAGCGGGCGCAATGTGGGAGCGCGATCGAGAAACCACAGAAGATCCGTTGGCTTGGCCTTGCCCGCCCGGCGCTTGAAAAAGTCCGCCGCGGTTTCGACGGCGCCTACCTTTTCGGCCATTGCAGCCGCGATCCATTGACTCAAGGAAACGCCGTCCTCCTTTGCAAGCTTGGCTGCGGCGGCCTTGATGGAAGCCGGAAGCTTGGGAGGATAAGTTGCCTTGCTCATGATCGCATCCTGTCCAGAAGGTCCGCCGGCCGAACGACCGGGAGGCCAAAACGTTCGGCCGGAGTAAAGTCTTTAACGCTGAACGTCACGACTGCATCCGCTTTACCATTGATCGCTGCTTCGAGGACCATTTCATCTGCCGGGTCGCGCAGTTGTGGCCGCCATGCAAAGTGAACCGTTACTGGCTCGACGATGCTCGCGAGGGCTGCCAGGACTGCCTCGACTTGGCGTATGCTCAGCCCGTGACTCGCGCGTTGTTCGGGACGGCTGAGCCCCTCTTCTTACTCCAGAAATAGCGCCGGCGTCGCGAGCGCCGCCAAGCGACCCAGACCAACGAACCGTAACCCTTCATTTGAAGCACCGCCGCGGCTGCGAAGAGCCGCTACGACAACCGAAGTGTCGAGCACGATGCGGAGCACCACGCAAAATTGCTAGCTAGGTTGCGCTTGGCGGCTTGGAGACCGTTTGAGCGAACCCGTCGAACGCCTCCCAGAAGCGGGCGCGGATGTCGTCGGTTTCCATCATGATCTCGTGGCGCGCCTCGGCGAAGGTGACGTGCTCGGCCCGGCGCAGGCGGGCGGCGACCGGGCCGTGGCTCGCCGAATCGACGATCAGGTCCTGGCCGGCGCTGAGCAGGAGGATCGGCAGGTCGATCCGTTCGAGGGTGTCGGGCGCCAGGCAGGCCGTGATGGAGCGTGCCGCCTGGCGCGCCCAGCCGACCGTCGGCCCGCCCAGCGCCAGTCGCGGGTCGGCGGCGAACCAGGCTTCCGTCCAGCGGTAGCGCCGCTCGTCATGGGTGACGAAGTTGCTCGCGAACTCGCGCGCCAGCGACTTGAAGGCGCCGGTGCCGAAGAGGTAGCGGTGATCCATCGCGGCGATCTCGGGCATGAACATCAGCACCGACCGCAGGAAGCGTTCGCGCTGCAGACCGGTCATGGGCGAGACCAGCGTTGCCGCCGAGAGAGGGCCGGGCCCATGCTCGGCGAGATGGCGCAGCAGGATGTGGCCGCCCATCGAATGGCAGAGGGCGATGACCGGCCGGGCGGCGTCGGGCGCCACGATCGTGTCGAGGAACAGCTTCAGGTCCGCGACGTAGGTCGCGAAGTCGTCGATGTGGCCGGCATCGTGCTCCGGCAGCGGCCGATCGCTCAGACCCTGGCCGCGCCAGTCGAGCGCGGCGACGGCGAAGCCGCGCTGCAGCAGCTCGCCCACCACCTCCGTCGAATATTTCTCGATGAACTCGCCGCGCCCGCTCAGCACGACCACCGTGGCGCGGGCCGTTCCGGACGCGTTCCACAGCGCATAGCGCAGCCGCGCGTTGCCGCTTGCCGGCAGCCAGGCGTAACGATCGGCGGCGCGATAGAGGGCGGCCGCCTCGGGCGGGACGGCGGCGGGAGCGGGCGAATCCGGATCGGTGTCTGTCATGCAGCGCGATTTTGACATTTTGGCCACGATCGCGCGCCGACTCTTTACCGACTCCCGGAGCGTCGCTATAGATCGCAACGGCCGCCGCGTGGTTTACGGCTCGCCGCTCGAGCCGATCCGGCATGGTGCTTGCGACGAAGGTTTCGTCCGCAGGCGACAGGCGACCGCGATCCCGGGCGTCGGCTTTTGTCGCGGGCGGGATGCCGGAGCGATCGCTTGTCTATAGTCCGACTTGGGCTGGTTCTTCTCCTTACAGCGACGGCGACCGTCGCCGGTTGGCGATTGATGAATCGTCACGTCTCGGCCGCCGATGTCGAGGTTCCGATCCAGGGCGTGACCTACGCTCCATGGGCCAGGGACCAGGATCCGATCGCCGGCCGCACGAGCGGGATCCTGAGCTTCCTGCGCACCGCCATCAACGAGGAGCCACCGCCGCCGGTCAGGCCGCGCCGCGAGCAGGTCGAGCGCGACTTCGCGATGCTCGCCGGCAAGGTCGGCGCCGTGCGAACCTACCGCGCCACCGACGGCGGCGAGTACATGCCGGAGATCGCCGCGCGGGTCGGTCTCAAGCTGGTGCCCGGCGCGTGGATCTACAGCGCCAACGAAGCCAAGCTGCAGTTCGGCCGAGAGGCGAGCGAGGTCAATGCCGAGGAGACCCGCGCGCTGATCCGCATGGCCAACCAGAACCCGAACATCGAGCGGGTGATGGTCGGCAACGAGAACATCCTGCGCTGGGACGGCCAGAAGGACCTGCGCGATCCCAACGCCACGAGCCCGGCCCAGCTCATCCGCGAGATCAGGAACGTCAAGCGCAACGTCAAGGTGCCGGTGAGCACCTCCGAGCCGTGGCATGTCTGGCTGAACTATCCCGAGCTCGCCAAGGAAGTCGACTATCTCGCGGTGCACATCCTGCCCTACTGGGACGAGCAGTCGAGCGACGAGCCGCTGGTCTACCTCAAGGACAAGATCGGCCTGCTCCGCAAGGCCTACCCGAACAAGAACATCATCGTGACCGAGGTCGGCTGGCCGTCGAACGGCGCGGAGCGGCGCAGCCCGGCGACCGGCTTCATCAAGCGCGCGACGCCGGCCGAGCAGGCGCGCAACGTCCGCGACATGGTCGCCTGGCTGAAATCCGAGAACATCCAGTACTTCGTGGTCGAGGCGATCGACCAGCCGTGGAAATCCTACGATCTCGAAGGCAAGGCCGGCGGCTACTGGGGCCTGTGGAACGCCGACCGCGAGCAGAAGTTCGAATGGACCGGGCCGATCCAGACATTCCCGCAATGGTGGGTCTACGCCGCCTGGTCGCTGGCCGCCGCCCTGCCGCTGATGGTGATCTTCCTGTGGTACTGGTCGCGCCTGCGCACCGCCGGCCAGCTCGCCTTCTGCGGTCTCGTCGCGCTGTCGACCAGCGCCGTCGCCTATGGCGCCTCGGTGGCCGCGGCGACCTACATGATCACCGGCGAGATGATCGGCTGGGGCGTGCTCGCCTTCTTCCTCGTGCTGAGCCTTGCCATGGCGCTGGTCCAGGCGCTCGAGATGGTCGAGACGATCTGGCGTCGCCGCTGGACCCGCGAGGCGCTCCCGGCAGCCGGGATGATCGCCTCGCAACCGGCCGACCGGCGCTGGCCCAAGGTCTCGATCCACGTCGCCATCTGCAACGAGCCGCCAGCGATGGTGATCCAGACCATCGAATCGCTGGCCGCGGTCGATTACCCCAACCTCGAAGTCATCGTCATCGACAACAACACCAAGGACCCCGCGGTGTGGCGTCCGGTGCAGGATTACTGCGCCCAGCTCGGCGAGCGCTTCAAGTTCTTCCATTTCGACGTCATGAAGGGCTTCAAGGCCGGTGCGCTGAACTACGTGCTCAGCCAGACCGCGCCCGACGCCAAGGTGGTCGGCGTCATCGACAGCGACTACATGGTGCGGCCGGACTGGCTGAAGGCGCTGGTGCCGTACTTTGACGACGCCAAGATCAGCTATGTGCAGGCGCCGCAGGATCATCGCGATTGGCGCGGCGACCGCTTCAAGGAAATGCTGAACTGGGAATATGCCGGCTTCTTCGACATCGGCATGTGCCTGCGCAACGAGTACGACGCCATCATCCAGCATGGCACCATGACCCTGGTGCGCCGCTCCTGCATGGAGGAGATGAACGGCTGGGCGACGTGGTGCATCACCGAGGACACCGAGCTCGGCCTGCGCCTGATGGAGAAGGGCTACAGCGCGATGTACAGCCGCGAGCGCTTCGGCCACGGCCTGACGCCCGACCATTTCGCCGGCTACAAGAAGCAGCGCTTCCGCTGGGCTTACGGCGCCATGCAGATCATGAAGGCGCATGCCGGCAAGATGTTCTTCGGCGATACGCAGCTCACCTTCTGGCAGAAGTACCATTTCGTCGCCGGCTGGCTGCCGTGGTTCGCCGATGCGCTGAACCTGATCTTCACCTGGGCAGGGCTCGCCTGGGTGCTGGCGGTGCTGGTGCCGCCGCTGGTCGGGCTCAAGCCGGTCGGCCTGCCGCCGGCCGAGTTCATCCTGCCGACCATCGGCATCTTCGTCTTCAAGCTGGTCTATTCGTTCGGTCTCTACGCCGACCGGGTGAAATGCAGCTTCCGCCAGAGCCTTGGCGCGTCGCTGGCGGGCCTCGCGCTCACCTACACCGTGGGCCGCGCGGTGATCTACGGGCTGGCGACCAGTCGCCTGCCGTTCATGCGCACGCCCAAGATGGACGAGCGCGCCACGCTCGGCATGGCGTTGGGCATGGCGCGTGGCGAGGCGGTGCTGACGATCCTGCTGTGGCTGTCGGCCATCGTGCTGTGGGTCAATGTCGGCGCGATCGATCCCGAGGCCCGGCTGTGGTCGGTCTTCATGGTGGTGCAGTCGCTGCCCTACGCGGCGGCGGTGCTGGTGTCGGTGATCAACGCCCTCGAGCAGATGCGCCACGCCCAAGCGGTTTTCGAAACCGCGCCGCCGGGCACGGTTGCGCCGGGGGCGATGCAGCCCGCACAATAGGCCATGCGCACCGCCGAACCTGCCGGCACGGCTCTCTTCCTCAAGCGCTGGCTGCGCCGCCCGCTCTCCATGGGCGCGGTGGTGCCGAGCGGACGGCTGCTGGCCGAAGCGCTCGCCCGCACGGCACAGGCCGCGATCGAGGGACGCGAGGGCCACGTGATCGAGCTCGGCGCCGGCACCGGCGAGGTGACCAAGGCGCTGCTGGCTGCCGGCATCCCCGGCGAACGGTTGGCCCTGGTCGAGCGCGATCCGGAGCTGGCCGCGTTCCTGCGCCGCCATTTTCGCGGACTGAAGATCATCGAGGGCGATGCCGCGCGCCTGCCGCGGCTTCTGGCGGCGAACGGCATCGACAAGGTCGCCGCCGTCGTCTCGGGCCTGCCGCTGCTGTCGCTGCCGACCGAGGTGGTGAACGGCATCGTGAATGGCGTCTTCGACACATTGCCGCGCGGGGCGGCGCTGGTGCAGTTCACTTACGGACCCTCGCCGCCCGTGCCCCGCCGGCTGCGGTCGAGCCTTCGCCTGGTCGGCGCCCGCGGCCGGCGCATCTGGCGCAACGTGCCGCCGGCGGTGGTCTGGACCTTCAGGAAGCCCGCCGCGTGACCGAATTCCGCTTCGACGACTCGCTGCGGTCCCGCATCGCGCGGCATCTCGACGGCTTCGAGGTCCGCCGGCGCAGCGATCCGGGCAGCCTGCGCCACGCCGCCGTCGCGATCGTTGTGACCGAGGCCGACGTTCCGGGCGAGGCGGCGTTCCTGCTGACCAAGCGCGTGCCGCGGCTGCGCGCCCATGGCGGCCAATGGGCGCTGCCCGGCGGCCGCGTCGATCCGGGCGAGACAATCCGGCACACCGCGCTGCGCGAGCTGCATGAGGAGCTGGGCGTGCTGGCCTCGATCGACGACGTGCTGGGCACGCTCGACGACTATCCGACGCGCTCGGGCTACCTCATCGCGCCGGTCGTGGTGTGGCTGGGCGGCGCGGTCCAGCTCAGGCCCAATCCCGGCGAGGTCGCCGCCGCCTATCGCATCCGCTGTTCCGAGCTGTTCCGCCCCGACTCGCCCGAGATCGTGCCAATCCCCGAATCCGACCGCCCGATCATCCGCCTGCCACTGCCCGTGGCGACGGTGAACGCCCCCACCGCCGCCGTCCTCTACCAGTTCAAGGAAGTGGCTCTCGCCGGCCGCGACACCCGCGTCGAGCATTTCGAGCAACCCGTCTTCGCCTGGCGCTAATAAATTCCCTCCCCCGAAGGGGGAGGGCCAGGGTGGGGGACCGCCGCCAGCCATGAGACCGGTGTCCGAAGTACAAACCCAGAAATTCGCCCGCACTCTCCGTAACGCCATGACCGAGATGGAGCGGAGCCTCTGGCAGGATCTCCGGCGGGGGAAGATCCCAGGCACGCGCTTTCGGAGACAGGTTCCGATCGGTCCATACGTCGCTGATTTCGCCTGCCTTAAAAGCCGTTTGATCATCGAACTGGATGGTAGCCAGCACGTCGAGCGTGCCGATTACGACAGACTGCGCACGCGCTTCCTGGAGGCGCAGAATTTTCGCGTCCTTCGCTTTTGGAATGGAATATCTCGACGGAGCGAGAGGCTGTACTCGAGACCATCGTTTGGGCGGTCTTGCATCCCGAATGGCGGCAACCGCCGGACCCCCTCCCCAGCCCTCCCCCTTCGGGGGAGGGAGCTTAACGCGCAGCCGCGGGACGGCGTTTCAGGAACACCGTGGTCTCCTGTTCCATGACGGGCTCGTCGCGC
>CAMFJT010000057.1 GCA_945957125.1 uncultured Rhodospirillales bacterium
TTTCAAGACCGGTGCCTTAAACCGCTCGGCCACCCATCCAATGCTTGTGCTCTCGGTGTCTTCCCGAAGACGCCAGCCGCCGAGTCCCGGCAGGCGCGGCCCTTATAGCATCACGCGAGCCCCGGTCGAGCGCTCCGCCCAGCTGGCCCGACCCTAGCGCGCCGGCGGGTCGGCCGGTGTCAGCGAGATCGGCAGCCGATGGACTCCCGGTCCTTCGCCCGGGCACCCGGCGCCCTCGACGGTGAGGGTGCGCTCGCCGAAGAAGCTGCCGTCGGGTCGCGGGATCAGGTAATCCGCGCGGATCGATGTCACCGCGCTGTTCGGGTTCATGCGTTCGCAAAAGTAAGGATAGGGTCCGCTCGTTTCCCAGCGTCCATTTCTCCATCGATACTCGAAAACCGCGGGAGCACCGGGATTGCGGGTAAGGTCGCCTGAATTATCCATGCTCGCCACGCAGCCGTTCACGTCGCAATGGGTCTTGTATTCGACGAGGAATGTCCTCGCGTCCATCGGTGTCGGCGCACCGTTGAACGTCTGCTTCGAGAAGTCGACGAACACGTTGTAGAAGCCGTACAGCGGCGGCGGTTGGGGCCGATCCGCGTGAGCGGGCGAAACGGCCATCGACAAGGCGATTGCCGCGAGGGCGCCGGCCGCGACGAACCGGGCCGGCACCGCAAGGCAAAGGGGAAACGTCATCGCGCTTTCCTTTTCAACCGAGCCTGTATTGCCGCTGGAAGAACGCCGAATGCAGACCGCCCTCGGGCGGCCGGGCGGCGATGTGCTGCGTGACCTGGCTCTCGGCCGAGCCGTTTCCGGCGACCATCAGCACCACATGGTTCACCGGGATGGTCTTGAGGACCTCCCGCCGCAGCAGCAGGTCGAAGATGGCTTCCGGCTCGCCTTCGGGAACAACCGTCCAGTACCTCAAGGCCTGCAGCATGCTGCGCGTCGCGGCATCGTGCGCCGCGTAGTCGCCGGCGACATAGTGCGTTCCCAGGGTCTCGATCCGGGCGATGCAGATCGGCTCTCCCGCGCAACGCGGGTCCTCTGCGCTGTGGTCGGTGTGGAGGCCGTGCGGCTGGGGAACCGTGAACCGGCCGTAGGCATAGTGCCCCTTGCGATAGCGCGCCGAAGGCACCAGCACGCGCATCATCGCATCGACCTCCTCGTTGAAGAGGTGCGCGTATGCCGCCATGGGATCGGCCGGGCGAGCGTCGGGAGGTTCCTCCTCGTCGACATAGACCGTCGTGACCTCATCGAGCTGGCGGGCGTGCTCGAACATCTCCCGCGCCGCGGCCGGCCGGATGCGGGCGATCGCGAGAGGCAGGCGGGTGTGGGCGTCGCGGTCGTTGAAGTGCGCATGCAGGCGCTCGAGGAGTGAGCGATCATGAGGCGTGAACGCTACCGGCTCGAGCAGCCTGAGCCTCGGCGCCAACTCCGCCCATCCTTGGAGAAAGGCATCGCCTTCGAGGGACATCGGCGCATGGTACTGCGGGCAGGGGGCGACGCAATGGCCCGCGCATCGCGGCCTTCCGGAGTCGAGACGCCATGCGTTCTGGCCTATAAGCCTCGCATGATCGGCAGGCGTCTCTTCAGCTCGGCTATGTTCCTTGTCCCCGCGCTCGCGCAGGCACAGAGCAGCGATCCCAAATTCGCAGCCTGGCTGCGGGCGTTGCGCTCCGACGCGGCCAAGGCGGGCGTCGATGCCGGCACGCTCGACAGCGCGCTGGGCAATGTCGAACAGATACCGCAGGTGCTCGAGCAGGCGCACAACCAGCCCGAATTCAAGATGACCTTCGAGCGCTATCTCGAAATCGTCGTCTCGCCCGAGCGCGTGACGCGCGGCCGGGCGCTGCTGAAGGAGAACCGCGCCCTGGTCAGCCGCTTCGCCGCCCCGGCCGGCATCCCCGATTCGACGATCGTGGCGCTGTGGGGCATCGAGAGCAACTTCGGCGCCCGGCTCGGCGACTTCGAAGTCGTGCCCGCGCTGGCGACGCTGGCCTACAACAACTTCCGCGCCAAGTTCTTCCGCGAGCAGCTCATCGCGGCGCTCAAGATCGTGTCGCAGGGCCATATCGGCCTGCATGCCATGAAGGGCTCGTGGGCCGGCGCCATGGGCCAGTGCCAGTTCATCCCGACCAGCTTCCTGGCCTATGCCGCCGACGGCGACGGCGATGGCCGAAAGGATATCTGGACCAACAAGGCCGACGTCTTCGCCTCGATCGCCAACTACCTGCGGCGGGTCGGCTGGCGGGCGGGCCTCGGCTGGGGCGGCGAGGTGGCGGCCGGCACGCCGGCGGGGGCAGGCGAGCGCATCGTCCGCCCCGCCGGACCGAATGGCCCGGCCTACCGGACGACCGAGAATTTCCGCGTCATCCTGCGCTGGAATCAGTCGGATTTCTTCGGCTTGGCCGTCGGCCTGCTGTCGGACCGCATCGCCGCCTGACGTTTTCCGCAAGGTCATGTATGCTTGGGCTGCGATGCCTCTAGCCCTTGAGAGACCCGTGCGCGTCTGCACGGCCCTGCTCGCCCTGATGCTGGCCGGCGCCTGCGGCAGCAAGCACACCCCCTCCGCCACGGCCGGAGGGGGAGGGAGCCGCGGCATGTACAAAGTGGGCCAGCCTTATTCGATCGACGGCATCACCTACGTGCCGACGGAGGAGTTCCGGCACGTCGAGACCGGCGTGGCCTCGTGGTACGGGCCGGGCTTCCACGGCAAGAACACCGCCAACGGCGAGCTCTACGACCAGCACGACCGGACGGCGGCGCACCGTACCCTGCAGATGCCGTCGGTGCTGCGGGTCACCAACCTGGAGAACGGCCAGTCGACCGTCGTGCGGGTCAACGATCGCGGGCCCTTCGCGCGATCGCGCATCATCGACGTGTCGAAGGTCGCCGCCGAAGAGCTCGGCATGACGCGCAACGGCACCGCCCGGGTACGCATCGACCAGCTCGAGGCGGAGAGCCAGGCCGTAAAGCAGATCGCGCTCGGCGGCGGCGGCCCCGACGAGCAACGTGCGGCGATCGCGCAATCCACGACCGGCCGGCGCGGGGCTCCCGCCGCAACGGAGACCGCTCAGGTCGCGCCGCCGGCGCCTCCGCCGCCGACACCAGCCCCGCCCCCCGTGGTCGCGCCGCCGCCAGCGGTTCCCACGCCGGCCGTGACCGTCTATTCCAGCAGCCCGCCGCCAGCAGCGGCCGTGCCTGCCGGATGGGGAGGGCGGGTCGGACCCGCCGCTGCACCCAGTGTTGCCTCGATCGCCACCGCGGCGGCTTCTCCACCCCCGCCAAGCAGTGCGCCCGGCGGCGGCTTCTACGTGCAGACAGGCGCGTTCTCGACCGCCGGCAATGCCGAGAAGCAGCGCGGCCAGATCACGAGCTACGGCACGGCCGAGGTTTCCCAGGCATCCTCGGCCGGCCGCGAGGTGTATCGTGTGCGCCTGGGACCTTATTCGACGCAGGAGGCCGCCGGCATGGTCGCCGATCGGCTGAAGCGCTCAGGCTATGGGGATGCCCGTGTCGTATCGGATCAGTGATCGACTGCTCTGCCTGATGGCAGCGCTGGCCCTGGCCGGCGCCGTACCCGCCGCTCTTGCCCAGCAGCAGGAGACGCCCAAGCGGCAGACCCAGAAGCCGCCGGCCAAGCCCGCGCCGAAACCGCCACAGGCGGCCGCCAAGCCGGGCAAGAACGAGCCGTCCAAGACCGAGGCGCTGCCGCCGTCGCAGATCGGCATCGGCACGCTGGCGCAGTTCGCCTTCATGATCGATCCGCAGACCTCGACGGTGCTGCTGTTCAAGGATGCCGACAAGCCGATGCATCCCTCGTCGATGGCCAAGATGATGACCATCTACATCGTCTTCGAGGAGATGGCGGCGGGTCGGCTGAAGCCGGACACCCGGTTCCGGGTCAGCGAGCGCGCCTACAAGATGCAAGGCTCGCGCATGTTCGCCGAGCTGAACAGCGAGGTCAGCGTCGAGGATCTGATCAAGGGCATGATCGTGCTGTCGGGCAACGATGCCTGCGTGGTCATCGCCGAGGGGCTGGCGGGCACCGAGGAGAGCTTCGCCGAGCGCATGAACAAGAAGGCCAAGGAGCTCGGCATGACCGGCTCGGTGTTCAAGAACGCCTCGGGCTGGCCGGCCGATGGCCAGATGACCACGGCGCGCGACCTCGCGCTGCTGGCGTGGCACACGATCAACGATTTCCCGAAGCTCTATCCGTACTATTCGATCACCAACTGGACCTACAACAACATCAAGCAGGACAACCGCAACCGGCTGCTCAAGATCACGCCCGGCACCGACGGCCTGAAGACCGGCCACACGGAGGAGGGAGGCTACGGCCAGACGACCTCGGCGGTGCGGGACGGACGGCGGC
This sequence comes from uncultured Rhodospirillales bacterium, assembly GCA_945957125.1. Classification (GTDB taxonomy): domain Bacteria; phylum Pseudomonadota; class Alphaproteobacteria; order Reyranellales; family Reyranellaceae; genus Reyranella. The sequence continues at coordinate 4,379 of CAMFJT010000057.1, forward strand.
TGATCCTGGTCGTCAACGGCCTCACCTCGATGGCGGAGCGCGCGCAGGAGACCTCGCGCCTGATGGAATGGGGCTACCGTGACTTCAGCAACACCACGATCCTGCGCGCCGGCGACACCGTCGTCGATGCGCCGGTATGGCTCGGCGCGCAGCCGACGGTGCCGCTGGTCGTGGCGCGCTCGGTGCAGATCACCAGCCCGACCGGCCAGGCGCCGCAGCCGCGGCTGGTCGCCCGGTTCGACGGGCCGCTGCCGGCGCCGATCGTGAAGGGCACGAAGCTCGGCACCGCGGCGCTGACGCTGCCCGACGGACGGGTGATGGAATATCCGCTCGAGGCCGGCGCCGACGTGCCGCGGCAGGGGGTGGTCGGCAGGGTGGCCTCGCTGGTGCGCCACTACCTGTTCGGCTGGCTGTCGTGATCTCGGCCGATTCGTTTTCCTCCCCCGTCTTCGGGGGAGGTGGCCGCGTCTTACGCGGACCGAGGGGTCATGAGCCCGGGAATCGGTGCGGCCCATGACCCCTCCGTCGCGGGTTACCGCGCCTCCTCCGCCGAAGACGGCGGAGGAGGAACATCGGAAGGGCTGACGCCATGGGCCAGGCAGGACGCTTCATCACGCTGGAAGGCGGCGAGGGGGCCGGCAAGACGACGCAGATCGTGCGGCTTGCCGAATGGCTGCGCGCGGGCGGACGCGAGGTCGTGACAACACGCGAACCGGGCGGCGCGGCGGGCGCGGAGATGATCCGCAAGCTGCTGGTCGAAGGCCCGGCCGAACGCTGGGACGGTCCGACCGAGGCGCTGCTGCACTACGCTGCCCGGCGCGACCACCTGCGCTCGACGGTCTGGCCGGCGCTGGGGCGCGGTGCGTGGGTGATTTCCGATCGCTTTGCCGATTCGACGCGCGCCTATCAGGGCTACGGGCACGGGCTCGATCTCGCGTTGCTGGCGCGATTGCATGACGTGGCGATCGGCGAGTTCGAGCCCGACCTGACGCTGATCCTCGATCTTCCGATCGATATCGGGCTGGCGCGCGCCGCGGCCCGCCGCGGCAGCGAGACGCGCTACGAGAGCCTGCCGCGCGACTTCCACGAGCGCGTCCACGCCGGCTTCCGCGCGATCGCGAAGTCAGCGCCCGGGCGCTGTGCCATCGTCGATGCCTCGACCGACATCGACACCATCGCGACGGCTATCGCGCGCATCGTGGCCGAACGGCTCGGAGCCTGAGCGATGGCGCGAGGCAAGACCGCCGCCGATCCGGCCGAGATGGAGAAGCTCGAATGGCCGTACGCCTGGCCGCCGCCGTGGCGCAGCGAGCGGCTGGTCGGCCACGAAGCGGCGGAGCGGGCAATGCTGGCGGCGCAGCAATCCGGCAAGCTCCATCACGCTTGGCTGCTGACCGGACCGCGCGGCATCGGCAAGGCGACGCTTGCCTGGCGGTTTGCCCGCTTCATGCTGGCCGGGCAGGAGGGCGGGCTGTTCGGCGGTGCGCCGGACACGCTCGACGTGGCGCGCGGCGCACCGGGCCGCTCCCTCGTCGATGCGCGGACCCATCCCGATCTCTTCCATCTGCGGCGCACGCTCCATCCCCGGGAGTTGCGTATCCAGGCGGAAATCACGATCGACGACGTGCGCGGCCTCGGCGAGTTCATGCACATGACGCCGTCGATGGGCGACTGGCGCGTCGCCATCGTCGATGCCGCCGACGAGATGAACCGCAACAGCGCCAACGCCATGCTGAAGGTCCTGGAGGAGCCGCCGCCCAATGCGCTCCTGCTGATCGTCGCACATGCGCCGGGGCGACTGCTGCCGACCATCCGTTCGCGCTGTCGCCGGCTCGCGCTGCAGCCGTTGGCCGAGGAGGCGGTGATCGGGCTGCTCGGCGAGCATGCGCCGCAGACGACACCGGAGGAGAGGAGGGCGCTCGCCCGGCTCTCCGAGGGCAGCATCGGGCGCGCGCTCGAGCTGGCCAGCGCCGGCAGCCTCGGTCTCTATCGCGAGATGGTGGAGGTCCTGGCGACCTTGCCCGACCTCGACATGCCGCGCCTGCATGGCTTCGCCGAGAAATTCGCACGACGCGGCGAGGAGGCGGGTGCCGACTGGCGCTCGTTCAACTATCTGTTCGATCGCTGGTTCAAGGGCCTGGCGCGCAGCTGGGCGGTCGCGGCGGGAGAGCCGCCCGTGGTCGCCGCGGAGGACGGCCTGCATCGCAAGCTGCTCGGCGCGGCGAGCCTTGATCGCTGGATCGAGGCATGGGAAAAGATCGCCCGCTTGTTGTCGCGCGCCGATCCGCCAGTGAATCTCGATCGCAAGCAGACGGTGCTCAACAGCTTCCTGATCTTCCAGTCTGTGATGCGCTGACGCGACGGCGGCGACCGGAGTTCAGTGATCATGTCGAGCCGCACCTACTACGTCACCACGCCGATCTACTACGTCAACGACGTGCCCCATATCGGGCATGCCTACACCAGCCTCGCCTGCGACGTGCTCGCGCGTTTCAAGCGGCTGGACGGCTACGACGTGCACTTCCTGACCGGCACCGACGAGCACGGCCAGAAGGTCGAGAAGGCCGCGGCGGCGGCCGGACTCTCGCCGCAGCAGTTCACCGACCGGGTCAGCCAGTCGTTCCGCGACCTCGTGGGCAAGATGAACTACAGCCCGGACAACTTCATCCGCACCACCGAGCCGCGGCACTACGCCTCGTGCCAGGCGCTGTGGGAGAAGCTCGTCGCGGCCGGCGACATCTATCTCGGCAGCTATGCCGGCTGGTACTCGGTACGCGACGAGACCTATTTCGTCGAAGGCGAGACCGAGGTCGGCACCGACGGCAAGCGACGCGCCACGTCGACCGGCGCGGAAGTCGACTGGGTCGAGGAGCCTTCGTACTTCTTCAGGCTCTCTGCCTGGACCGACCGGCTGCTCGAGCTCTACGAGAAGAACCCGCGCTTCATCGGGCCGGACAGCCGGCGCAACGAGATCCTGAGCTTCGTGCGGGGCGGCCTGCAGGATCTCTCGGTGTCCCGCACCAGCTTCTCGTGGGGCGTGCCGGTGCCGGGCGACCCTAAGCACATCATGTATGTGTGGCTCGATGCACTCACGAACTACATCACCGAGTGCGGCTATCCCGACACCGACGGACCGCTCTGGCGCTTCTGGCCAGCCGATCTGCATATGGTCGGGAAGGACATCATCCGCTTCCATTGCGTCTTCTGGCCCGCCTTCCTGATGGCCGCCGGCCTGGCGCCGCCGCAGCGCGTTTTCGCGCACGGCTGGTGGACGAACGAGGGCCAGAAGATCTCCAAGTCGCTCGGCAACGTGATCGACCCGGTCGACCTGGTCGACACCTACGGGCTCGATCCCGTGCGCTACTTCCTGTTGCGCGAGGTGCCGTTCGGCAACGACGGCGACTTCCAGAAGCGCGCCCTGATCGGCCGCCTCAACGGCGACCTCGCCAACGCCTACGGCAATCTCTGCCAGAGGGTGCTGTCGATCGTGGCCAAGAGCTGCGGCGAGAAGGTTCCGCCCCGGGGCACGCTGACCGAGGCGGACGATGCGCTGCTCGGCCGGGCGAGGGGCCTGCTCGCGATCGTGCGGGCGGAGCTCGACGAGCAGGCATTCCATCGCGCGCTGACCCAGATCTGGGAGGTGATCGGCGACGCCAACCGCTATGTCGACGCGCAGGCGCCGTGGGCGCTGGCCAAGACCGACCCGGTGCGGCGCGACACGGTGATGTGGGTGCTGGCCGAGACGATCCGCCGGGTGACCCTGCTCGTCCAGCCGTTCATGCCCGGCTCGACGGCGAAGATCCTCGACCAGCTCGGCGTGCCGGCGGAGGGCAGGGCGTTTGCCGCCTTCGACGACGAGCTGCAGTCGGGCACCAGCCTGCCCAAGCCGCAGGGCGTGTTTCCGCGCTACGTCGAACCGAAGGCGGCGTGATGCTGATCGACAGTCACTGCCATCTCGACTTCCCCCAGCTTGCCGGCGACGAGAGCGGCGTGCTGGCGCGCGCCCGGACGGCCGGTGTAGCCGGCATGCTGACGATCGGCACGCGGCTCGACCAGTTCGAGCGGGTGCGGGCGATCGCCGAGCGGCACGAAAATGTCTGGTGCTCGGTCGGCGTCCATCCGCACGAGGCGAAGGAGGAGGGGCAACGCACCCCCGACCGGCTGATCGAGGCGACCCACCATCCCAAGGTGATCGGCATCGGCGAGACCGGGCTCGATTTCTATTACGAGCACAGCCCGCGCGCCGAGCAGGCCGAGAGCTTCCGCGCCCATATCGCCGCGTCGCGCCAGACCGGCCTGCCGCTTATCGTCCACACCCGCGACGCTGACGCCGAGACGGGCGACATGCTGGAGGAAGAATATGCCCGCGGCGCCTTCCCCGGCCTGATCCACTGCTTCAGTTCGGGGCCCGAGGTCGCGCGGCGCGCGCTGGCGCTCGGCATGTTCATCTCGATCTCGGGCATCGTCACCTTCAAGGCCGCCGAGAGCCTGCGGACCATCGTGCGCGACATCCCGCTCGACCGGCTTCTGGTCGAGACCGACTCGCCCTATCTCGCGCCCATTCCCAAGCGCGGCAAGACCAACGAGCCGGCCTTCGTCGCCCACACCGCCGCCAGGGTCGCCGAGCTGAAGGGTATCCCGATGGCCGAGCTCGAGGCGGCGACGACGGAGAACTTCTTCCGGCTGTTCACCAAGGCACGGCGCGCGGACACGGAGCGGCCCGCGTGCGGGTGACCATCCTGGGCTGCGGCACCTCGGGCGGCGTGCCGCGCGTGGGCGGCAAGGACGGCAAGGGCGAGTGGGGGGCCGCCGACCCGAACGATGCCCGCAACCGGCGCACCCGCTGCTCCATCCTGATCGAGGCGCAAGGCAAGACCATATTGGTCGACACCTCGCCCGACGTCCGTGCCCAGCTCCTGAATGCCCAGGTCCGGCATGTCGATGCGGTGATCTGGAGTCACGAGCATGCCGACCAGGTCCACGGCATCGACGATCTGCGTCCCTACACGTTCCGCACCGGACCGATCGAAGCCTGGGCGGACCGACGGACGCTCGCCATCCTCCGTCGGCGTTTCGACTACGTCTTCGAGACGGAGAACATCTATCACGCCCTCTACAGCGTCCGGGAGATCGAGGGGCCCTTCGTCGCCGCCGGCGCCGTTCCGGTGACGCCGATCCCGCTCGACCACGGCTCCGTCCCGTCGCTGGGCTTCCGGTTCGGCGACATCGTCTATGCCAACGACGTGGTGCAGATCCCCGAAGAGTCGTTTGCCCTGATGCGGGGCGCCCGCGTGCTGGTAGTCGATGCCATGCGCTACCGGCCGCATCCGACCCATGCCCATCTCGACCGGGCCCTGGAATGGATCGCGCGGCTGGAACCGGAGCGTGCTTTTCTCACGAACCTGCATGTCGACATGGACTATGCTGAGCTGGACCGGCGCACGCCGGCCAATGTCCATCCGTGCCACGACGGCCTGACAATAGAAACGTAATTTCAAGGGATTAGGAATGATACCTAATCTAAAAGACAAAGCGAGACAAAATGAGAGCGGGCGGCGCGTCGTCCTTCTGGGGATGGCGGCGGCATTCATGCCGGCAGCGGCTCGGGGTCAGACGGGCCTCGATGCCGGCGGCCTGACATTCCGCGACTTCGCGGTGAGCGATCGCGGGTCGAGCTTCAACACGGTCGATCCGAGAATCGGCGGCGGCGCCGTTCCCACCCAGGCTCGCGTCCTCGCCATCGACAATGACGGCGGTTTCGCCCGTGTCCGGTTCGACGCGATCCGGGTCGAGGTCGCCCTGCCGCTCGGCTGGCAAGCGAACGAGGACTGGGAGCGCGGCGTCGGGTTCAGCAGCGACAAGCGCTTCCGGCTGATCGTCTGGCGGGTCGATTTCGCCTACGAGGGCGTGAACGATGCCGAGCACTACGCAGCGACCAAGAGCGGCGCCATCAAGGCGCGCAAGCCCGGGGTCCAGGCCCAGGCGCGCAAGCTCGGCGACGGCTCGTTCCTGGTGGTGTACGAGAACGTCCCGCCGGCGGCTGGCGACGGCGAGTCGCGCGTGGTGTTCGATCTGGTGGTGCCGCGGCCTGGCAAGCCGAAGGAGGGCGTGCTGATGACGCTCGGCGTGTCGGCGCGCGATTCCGATCGTGGCCTCAAGCTCCTGGCGCTCCTAAAGTCAAAACTCAAGATCGACTGGTAACGATATGTATCATAACATTAATCATAATTTGTCATAATATATATTATACGATCTTAGGAAATCCCATGAACGACCGTCCCACTGTCGATGCGCTGCCGGAAAAGCCGCTCGAGCGTCTCCTGTCTGTCATGGCCTGGCTGCGCGACCGCCGGCACGGTTGCCCGTGGGATATCGACCAGACCTTCCGGACGATCGCGCCCTACACCATCGAGGAAGCGTACGAGGTCGCGGACGCCATCGAGCGCGACGACATGCCGGCGCTCAAGGAAGAGCTGGGAGACCTGCTGCTGCAGGTCGTCTACCACTCCCAGATGGCCAGCGAGACCGGCGCCTTCCGGTTCGAGGACGTCGCCGCCGCCATCGCCGACAAGATGGTCGATCGTCACCCGCACGTGTTCGGCGACCTCAAGGTTGCCGATGCCGACGCCCAGACGATCTCCTGGGAGGCGCGCAAGGCCGCCGAGCGGGCCCGGAAGGCGGGCGGCACGGAGCCGGCCGGCGCCCTGGACGGCGTGGCACGTGCCCTTCCCGCCCTGCTTCGCGCCGAGAAGATCCAGAAGCGCGCTGCGCGGGTCGGCTTCGACTGGACGACCATCGGCCCCGTGATCGACAAGATCGAGGAGGAGCTGGGCGAACTGCGCACGGAGTTGGCCGCCGGCAAGGCCGATCCCGGCCGGATCACCGACGAGCTGGGCGATGTGCTGTTCGCCGTGGCGAACCTCGCCCGCCATTGCAAGGTCGACCCGGAAGCCGCCCTGCGCTCGACCAACGACAAGTTCGAGAAGCGCTTCCGCTACGTCGAAGCGCAGCTCGGCCTGAAGGGCCGCAAGCCCGCCGAGGCGACCCTCGAGGAGATGGAAGCCCTCTGGCAGGAAGCCAAGACCCGGGCGTGACGCTTCTTACGGCCGTGGCGCCAACAGCGGCATCTCGACCATTTCGTAGACTGCGCGGGCCTCCGCCACCGCCTCCGGCGTCGCGGCGGCGATGATGCCGGCTTCCATGCGACCGGCCGGCTGGTAGGGCTGGCCGTCGAGGCGGAGCGCCTGCCCGCCTGCCTCCGACAGAATCAGCGCCCCGGCGGCGTGGTCCCACGGCTTGGTCATGCGGTAGAGATTGAAGTCGAAGGTGCCCGACAGGATCTCGATATATTCCCGGCCGGCGCAATTGAGCGTCGTCAGCTCGCCCAGCCGTTGCCGGGAGGCCGGCGGCAGTTGTCGGTCGAACTCCTTGCGAACCCGGTAGCCGACGAGGCCCCTGGGCGCTCGGGCCGCCGGCTTGCCCAGGACGGCGGCGCCGTCGAGGGTCGTCCCCTGCCCCTTCAGGGCCACCGCCATCCGGTCGTTCGGCACGTCGAGGATCCAGCCCCCGATCGTCTCGCGGTCATGGACCAGGCAGACGATCATCGCGAAGCGGTCGCGCCCAGCCACGAAGTTGCTGGTCCCATCGAGCGGATCGACCACCCAGCAGGATTCGCCCGGCCGGCCGATCAGCGCGACGAGACCGGCGTCGCCTTCGACCGCCTCCTCGCCGACAACCGGCACGCCAGGCAGGATCCTGGCCAATCCGCTGGCCAGCCGCTGCTCCGACGCCACGTCGGCGACCGTGACGAAGTCGCCCGGCCGCTTCTGGCGGATCTCGTCCTTGGCGAGGTTGCGAAACCGCGGCAGCAGCTCGGCCGCCGCCGTTTCGCGCATCAGCTCGGCGACCCGTTGCGAATCGCCGGGCTTCAGCATCGGCGTCAGCCGACGATGCCGAACAGATCCTCTTCCTTCAGGATCACATGGTCCTTGCCGTCGAGCTTGACCTCGGTGCCCGACCACTTGCCGTAGATCACCTTGTCGCCGACCTTCACGTCGAGCGGCTGCAGGCGGCCATCTTCGAGTCGCTTGCCCTTCCCGACCGCGACCACCTCGCCCTGCATCGGCTTTTCCTGCGCCGTGTCGGGGATGATGATGCCGGACTTGGTCTTGGTCTCCGCGGTCATCGGCTTGAGCAGCAGACGATCGTGCAACGGCTTGAATTTCATGGTGTTTCCTCTCTCTGGAACCGGCGCCGCTTATAGGAAGCGGCCATGTCGGGTGTCAACGCGTGCCGCTTTCTGCCTGGCGGCGTTCGAACTGGGCGGAGGCTGCGGCGTCGAGCGCTACCGTGAGGCGCGCGACCTCGCCGTCGTCGTGCCGGCTGCGCACCTCGCCATGGCGATAAAGCCAGGCGATCGTCGCCCCGTCACTGAGCGGCACCGAGACCTCGCGTGCCTCGGCGTCCTTGCCCAGCAGATCCTCGATGGCGAGAAGCAGCGCCTCGACGCCCTCCCCGCTCAGCGCCGACACCGGAAACTGCCGCGCCCGCTCGGGCCCGACGGCCGTCCGGCTCTGCAGGATGGCGCGCTGCTCGACCGGCAGGGCGTCGATCTTGTTCAGCGCCTCGATCATCGGCGTTCCGCCGCCCTCCTCGATGGCACCGAGCGCCGCCAGGACCTCCTCGACATCGGCCCTCTGCCGCTCGGAATCGGGATGGGCAATGTCGCGCACGTGAACAATCAGGTCGGCCTCGACCACCTCTTCGAGGGTCGCCCGGAAGGCGGCGACGAGATGGGTCGGCAGGTCGGACACGAAACCGACGGTATCGGAGATGACGCAGTCGCGGCCGCCCGGAAGCTTGATCACGCGCATCGTCGGATCGAGCGTGGCGAACAGCAGGTTCTTCGCGAAGACGTCGGCGCCGGACAGGCGATTGAACAGCGTCGATTTGCCGGCATTGGTGTAGCCGACCAGAGCGACCGTCGGCAGGCGGGCCTTCTTGCGACCGGAGCGGTTCACCGCGCGGGTCTTGCGCACGCCTTCGAGGTCGCGCTTGATCCGCACGATTCGCTCGCCGATCAGGCGGCGGTCGATCTCGATCTGGCTTTCGCCGGGACCGCCCAGGAAGCCGAAGCCGCCACGCTGGCGCTCAAGGTGGGTCCACGACCGGACCAGGCGGCCACGCTGATAGTCGAGCGCGGCAAGCTCGACCTGCAGGCGGCCTTCATGGGTTCGGGCGCGCGCGCCGAAAATCTCCAGGATCAGGCCGGTCCGGTCGATGACCTTGGTGTTCCACGCCTTCTCGAGGTTGCGCTGCTGCACCGGAGTCAGCTTGTCGTCGACGACGACGAGGCCGATCCCCTGCTCTTCCACCGCGATCCGAACCCGTTCGACGACGCCTTTGCCGATCAAAGTTGCCGGCGTGATGCGTCGCAAAGGCACCGACTGCCGCCACCGCACGTCGAGATCGATCGCTCGCGCCAGACCGACCGCCTCCTCGAGCTTGGAATCGCCATCCCGCCGGTCGCCTGCGTGCGGACCCTGGGCATACGGACTCAGCACGGCAGCAACGGTCGCCGGCCGCATGGTTTCCTGCGGGCCGCGCGGGCGCCTCTCTTGTTGGTCGTTCTCGATGTCGTCGATCAAATCAGCCGTCTGCCTTGTCTCCGTCGAACAACTGCACGGGCGTGACCGGCATGATGGTCGAAATCGCATGCTTGTAGACGAGCTGCGAATGACCGTCGCGGCGCAGAAGCACCGAGAAGTTGTCGAACCAGGTGACGATACCCTGCAGCTTGACGCCGTTGACCAGGAAGATGGTGACGGGCGTCTTGTTCTTGCGCAGGTGGTTCAGGAAGACATCCTGAACGTTTTGTGCCTTTTCGCTCATGTTCTTGGCCTCTTGCTGGGCATCCGACGGATATGGACCGTCAGTTGGAAGGCGTGGGCCTGATGCCCACGACCGAGTTGGAACAAATATAGGTCACGCTCGGGTCAAAGCAATGCCGCGAGTTCATGACAGTTGCGTGCATGAAATCGAGGAGGGAATTCCCGCAACCGTTCCGCCATGATCTCCACGCTGCCGAAGAAGACGGGCAGGACGCCCGCGGCGTGCGCGCATTCCAGATCGGCCGGGGTGTCTCCTACCATCCATACGTCGAGGTCGGGGGCAATTCCCGTGCCGTCGAGCGCGAGATGGATCGGGTCGGGGGCGGGTTTGTCGCGTGCCGCGTCCCTTGCGCCAACTGCCCGCGATATCCAGCGCCCCCAGCCGAGATGGGCGATCTCGGTGCGCAGGTTGTCGCCCATCTTGTTGCTCACCACGGCCACGTAGCAGCCGGCTTCCGAAGCGCGCGCGAGGAGCAGGTCCGCCCCTGGCAGCGGCTCGAGCCGCTCGAGGTGTATCCGATGGAAGGTTTCGTAGAACACCCTCTCCGCCTCGCCGGCCCGCTCCCCGAACAGTCGGGGGAAGTGGTCGCGCAGGGAGCCGTGCGCGCGATCGCGTACCTCCTGCTCCGTCCAGGGGCTATGGCCGAGTGCGGTGAAGGTGGCGTTGTAGCAAGCGATGATGGTCGGCCAGGTGTTCACCAGCGTGTTGTCCCAGTCGAACAGGATGGCCTTCGGCCGCTCGATGTCGGCCTGCAGGCTCACGTGACGGCCTCGCCCTCGGAGGCGAAGCGGACATATTCCTCGCGCAGGCGCCGCGCGGTCGGGCCGACCTTGCCGTCGCCGACCTTGTCGCCGTCGATCTTCACGACGGGCGTGACGAACGATGTGGCGCTGGTGATGAAGGCCTCCTTCGCCTTCTTCGCTTCCGCCAGCGTGAACGGCCGCTCGACGAGCTTGAGCTGCAGGTCGTTGGCGATCTTCTTCAGCGTGCCGCGCGTGATGCCGGCCAGGATGCCGTTGTCGGTCTGGCGGGTGACCAGCTCGTCGTTCCCGGTCACGATCCAGGCGTTGGTCGAGGCGCCCTCGGTGACGCAGCCCTCGTCGTCGATCAGCCAGGCCTCGTAGGCACCGCTTTCGCGCGCCGCCTGCTTGGCCAGCACGTTGGGCAGCAGCGCGATCGTCTTGATGTCGCAGCGCTCCCAGCGGATGTCGCGCTCGCTCTTGACCGCCACGCCCGGTCCGGGATCGGCGCCGAGATGCTTGGTGTTCTTGGTCGTCAGCACGAGAGCGGGCTTGACCGGCGTAGTCGGGAAGGCGTGGTCGCGACGCGCGACGCCACGCGTCACCTGCATGTAGATCAAGCCGTCGTGCAGCCGGTTGCGCCGCATCAGCTCGCGCAGGATGAAGCCGAGTGCCGGCCGGGCCACAGGCCAGTCGATGCGCAGCTCGCGCAGCGAGCGGTCGAGCCGGTCGAGATGCGGCGTCTCGTCGATCAGCCTGCCGTCACGCACGCCGACGACCTCGTAGACGCCGTCCGCGAGCTGGTAGCCGCGATCCTCGATATGGACGCTGGCGTCGCGATGATCGACATAGCGTCCGTTGACATAGGCATACCGCGCCATGACCTACTCTCCTCCAGCGGGCGCCGCGATCTCGGCTCCCCGCTCCTCTCCAACTCCGCCATGCAGGCCGAGCGACTTCAGCTTGCGATGCAGCGCGGAGCGCTCCATGCCGACGAAGGTCGCGGTGCGCGAGATATTGCCGCCGAAGCGCGTGACCTGCGCCAGCAGGTACTCGCGCTCGAAGACCTCGCGGGCATCGCGCAACGGCAGCTGCATGATCTCCCCGCCCTTCTCCCAGCGCAGCACCGACGGGGCATCCTCGCTCACGTCGCTCGGCAGCACGTCGGCACGGATCGGGCTGCCGCCGGGCGGCGCCAGGATCAGCAGCCGCTCGATCACGTTGCGAAGCTGGCGCACGTTGCCCGGCCAGTCGTGCCCCTGCAGCGCCGCCAGCGTGTCCTCGCCCATCGGACGCGCCGCAAGGCCGGTGGCATCGGCGATACGGCGCAGGAGATCGGAGGCAAGCTCGGGGATGTCCTCGCGGCGCTCGCTGAGCGGGGGCACCGCCAGGGCCACGACGTTCAGGCGATGGAACAGCTCCTCGCGGAAACGGCCGGCGGCGATCTCCTCCTGCAGCGCGTGCGAGGTCGAGGCGAGCACGCGGACATCGACCTCCACCCGCGTCTTGCCTCCGTCGCGCGCGTAGGACTGCTCATGCAGCAGCCTCGCCAGCCGGCTCTGCAGCGGCAAGGGCAGGTCGGCCACTTCCTTGAGCAGCAGCGTGCCGCCATGGGCCAGCTCGAAGGCGCCCGACACACGCAGCGAATCGCCGTCCGACGCGGTGTCGGTGCCGAACAGCTCGATCTCCAATCGCTCCGCCGGCAGGGTCGAGCAGTTGACGACGACGAAAGGACCCTCGGCCCGCTTCGACCCCATGTGGATCAGGCGAGCTACCGTCTCCTTGCCGGCGCCGGACGGACCCGTGATCAGGACGCGGCTGCCCATCGGCGCGACCCGCTCGATCTGGGTGCGGACGGCGGATGCATCGCCCGACGATCCGACGAAGCCGACCTCGCCGCCCGCGCGACGGCGCAGCGAGGCGTTCTCGCGCCGCAGCCGGTCGGCCTCGACCGCGCGATCGACAACCAGCAGCAGGCGATCGGCCTTGAACGGCTTCTCGATGAAGTCGTAGGCGCCGTTCTTGATCGCCGAGACGGCCGTGTCGATCGTGCCGTGGCCGCTGATCATCACGACCGGGATCGGCGGATCCTCGCGTCGGATCTCCTCGAGAAGCTGCAGCCCGTCGAGCTCGCTGCCCTGCAGCCAGACGTCGAGGATGACGAGCGCCGGCCGACGCTGCCGCACCGCCTCCATCGCCTCCGTGCTGTTGTGCGCGCGACGGGCGGTGTGGCCCTCATCCTCCAGGATGCCCGCGATCAGCATGCAGATGTCGCGTTCGTCGTCGACGATGAGAATATCGTGGCCCATGGCTCTTCAAATCGCCCGCGGGGGGTAGCGGGTCATTGTGCGGCGGTCACTTGGCGAGGCGCCGACGCGGTTTCCTTGGCGTCGCGACGGAATACCAGACTGATGCGCGCGCCGCCAGCCTCGCGGTCCTCCAGAGTCAGCAGCCCGCCATGGTCCTCCATGATCTTCTTGACGATGGCGAGGCCGAGGCCCGTGCCTTTGCTGCGCGTCGTCATGTAGGGCTCGGTCAGTCGCTCGCGGCCTTCGACGGGCAGACCCTTGCCGTTGTCCTCGACGACGATCCGCACGAGCGTTTCCTCGTCCTTCAGGGAAAGTGAGATCTCTCCCGGCGGCAACACAGTGCCAGGCTGGGCCACGCGCCCCTCGATCGCCTCCGCGGCGTTCTTCAGGATGTTGGTCAGGACCTGGCTGACCTGGCGGCGGTCACAGATCAGCGGCACGCGATGGTCGGGCAGCTCGGAGTGGTAGCGGATCGAGGCATTGCCATTGCGCTGCAGGAACAGCGCCTGTTGGCACAGCTCCTTGGCATCCTCCGGCTGGACCGTCGGACGCGGCATGCGCGCAAAGGACGAGAACTCGTCGACCATCCGTCCGATATCGCCGACCTGCCGGACGATGGTGTCGGTGCAGGTCGTGAAGGTCTCCGGGTCGTCCTTGATCTGCTTGAGGTAGCGGCGCTTCAGGCGCTCGGCCGAAAGCTGGATCGGGGTCAGCGGATTCTTGATCTCGTGCGCGATGCGCCGCGCTACGTCACCCCACGCCGCCATGCGCTGCGCCGACATCAGGTCGGTCACGTCGTCGAAGGTCACGACCGAGCCCGAATCCGATGCCGCGCTGATGCGGACCAGCAGGATGCGGCGTGTGCCCCCCTGCAGGATCTCGATCTGCCCCTGGGTCACGCGATCGGGCCGCTCCGCTGCCTGCGCGAGCAGCGGCGCGAGAGCCGGCATGACCTCGATCAGCCGGCGCTCCAGCACGCCGTCCTCCGGCAGGGCCAGAAGCTCGAGCGCGGATCGGTTGGTACGCGTCACGAACCCTTGGGCGTCGACGCTCATGACGCCGGCCGAGACGCCGGCCAATACCGCGTCGGTGAGCCGCCGGCGGGTATCGAGCTCCTTGTTTGCCTCGATCAGCTCGCGGCGCTGTTGCTCGATCTGGCTGGCCATGCGGTTGAACGAGCGGGCGAGCTGGCCGAGCTCGTCGTTGGGCGGTCCCTCCTCGACCCGCACCGACAGGTCGCCACCGCGCATCTGCTCGGCCGCCGTCATCAGGCCGCCGATCGGCTCGGTGAGCCGGGTCGCGAACTGGATTGCCAGCCACATCGAGGCGAGCAGCATGAGGAACGCGATGGCGCCGCAGATCAGGAACATGATGAGCTGGCCCTGCTCCAGCCGTGCTTCGATCTGGGAATAGAACTTCCCGGCCAGCTCGATGCTCTTGATGTAGTCGACGACCCTGAGGTCCACCTCGTGGCCCGTGACCAGGAAATACGGCTCTCCTACGAAGAGCTGCATGACGAAGTAGGCGCCGCGCTGCGATTCGAGCTGGATCGGCGCGCCCTGGTTGACCGTGTGCCAGAGGAATTGCGGCGCAGGTACCGGGTTGGCCAGCGGCTCGGCACCGGGTGCCACGCCGCGGGCGATCAACCCTCTATCGGCATGCACGACGTCGGCCTCGATCATCGCGCGGCCGCCGATGAGCTGCTTCAGCGTCTCGGCGAGCGCCGTCTCGTCCTTGAGCGCGTCGAGGCCCTGTTCCTGCAGCGGACCGGAGATCGCCGAAATGTCACGCAGGATCTCGCTCTCGCGTGCCCGGCGGACCGGCTCGCCGATCGCACGCGCCGCCTCGAACGAGGTCTGCGCCGGCTTCACCACGAAGTCGGTCAGATTGATGAAAAGCAGCGCCATGATGATGGCCACGATCAGGGTCGGCAGCAGCGTGAACACGCCGCACAGCAGGACCAGTCGCATGTGCAGGCGCGAACCGGCTGCGCCCCGCCGCCGGTCGAGCCAGATCTGGATCAGCCGGCCGCCGAGCAAGGCCACCAGCGCCATGGCAATGACGAGGTCGGCGACCAGCAGCCCGGTCATCCAGCCGCGCGTGCCGAAATAAGCCGGCACCAGGCCGGCGAGCCAGGCATAGGTAGCAGTGCCTGCGACGAAGGCGAGCACGGCCAGCGACGCCGCCGCGATGCGGCCCGTCAGCCCGCGGCCGATGCCGCTCAACCTGTCGCCCAAGCGTGGAACGCCCAGCGAAGCTGTCACTCGGGTCACCCGCCTCGGCGGACCTGGGGTGTGCGAACCACCGGGACGTCGAGGTCCTTGATCTTCTTGCGCAAAGTGTTGCGATTGAGCCCCAGAAGACGGGCCGCGCGCAACTGGTTCCCGCGCGTGGCACCGAGCGCGAGAGACAGCAGCGGACGCTCGACCTCGGAAATGACACGATCGTACATGCCATCCGGCGGCAGCCGGTCGCCGTGGGCGGCGAACATCGCCTGCAGATGGCGGTCGACGGCGTCGGTCAGCGTGACGTCGCTCGAGGCATTGGTGTCGGCCGCGGCGTCCGTCTCCGGCGAGAGGACGGCGTCGGCCAGCTCGGTCTCGATCGTCTCGAGATTGATGACCTCCTCCGAGTAAAGCGCCGAGAGGCGGCGGACGAGGTTCTCCAGCTCGCGCACGTTGCCCGGCCAGCGATGCTGGCGCAGGCGCGCCATGGCGTCGGGCGAGAGGACCTTGGTCGGCAGGCCGTCGACGGTCGCCGCGCGCAGGAAGTGGTTGGTCAGCTCGGGGATGTCGTCGAGCCGCTCGCGCAGCGGCGGAAGGCGGATCGGAACGACATTGAGGCGATAGAACAGATCCTCGCGGAACAGCCCCTGCTGGATCGCCCGGCGCAGGTCGCGATGGGTCGCCGCGACGATGCGCACGTTGGCCTTGATCGGGGCGCGGCCGCCGACCGTCATGTATTCGCCTTCCTGCAGCACGCGCAGCAGGCGGGTCTGCGCCTCGGGCGGCATGTCGCCGATCTCGTCGAGGAACAAGGTGCCGCCGGAAGCCTGCTCGAACTTGCCCGACGAGCGCTGCACGGCGCCCGTGAAGGCGCCACGCTCGTGGCCGAACAGCTCGCTCTCGATCAGCTCGCGCGGGATGGCGGCCATGTTGAGCGCCACGAACGGTCCCTTGCGGCGCTTGCCGTAGTCGTGCAGTGCGCGCGCCACCAGCTCCTTGCCGGTGCCCGATTCGCCGGTGACCATCACCGTGAGATCGGTCGCCATCAGGCGGGCCAGCGCGCGGTAGATCTCCTGCATCGCCGGCGAGCGGCCGATCAGCGGCAGCCGCTCGGCCTCCTCCGGCGGATGCGCGCCGCGCGGCATCGAGGCCGCCGGCGCCGACAGCGCGCGGTTCACGACCGACACCAGCTCGTTGAGGTCGAACGGCTTGGGCAGGTATTCGAACGCGCCGCGCTCGGTCGCCCGCACGGCGGTCAACAGCGTCGACTGCGCGCTCATGACGATGATGCGCAGGTCGGGACGCAGCTTGCGGATGCGCGGCACGAGGTCGAGGCCGTTCTCGTCGGGCATCACCACGTCGGTGATGACGAGCTGGCCCTCGCCCTCCTGCACCCACTGCCACAAGGTGGAAGCCGTGCCGGTGCTGCGGACCGTGTGCCCCTGGCGCCCGAGTGCCTGGTGCAGCACGGTGCGGATGGCGCGGTCGTCGTCGGCGATGAGGATCGTCGTTCCAGAGGTCATGGGGCTGCCTGGGGCGATTGCATCGGCAGCATCACCCGGAAGATGGTGCGGCCGGGCTCGCTGTCGTATTCGATGGCGCCGCCGTGATCGTTGACGATCTTGGCGACAAGGGCGAGGCCGAGGCCGGTGCCGGTCGGCTTGTTGGTGACGAAAGCGTCGAACAGGTGGGCGCGCAGCTCGTCCGACACGCCGCTGCCGTTGTCCCGTACCGAGACGACCAGCGGCAGGTTCACCCTCGCCTGCTGGCCCGGCACGGCCAGGCGCAGGCCATGCTTGAAGGCGGTCGACAGCTCGATCTCGCGCTCGCCGTCGCCCGGCACCTCGCAGGCGTTCTTCACCAGGTTAAGGAACACCTGGATGAGCTGGTCGCGGTCACCGAACACATCGGGCAGCGACGGATCGTAGCTTTCGATGAAGCGCACGTTCTTGCCGAAGCCGTTCTGCGACAAGCGCCGCACGTGGTTGAGCACCTGATGGATGTTGAGCGGGCCGCGATCGATCGGACGCCCCTCGGCGAACGCTTCCATCCGATCGACCAGCGCGACGATGCGGTCGGTCTCCTCGCAGATGAGGGCGGTAAGCTCGCGCTCGCTGTCGGGCACCGACTGTTCGATCAGCTGGGCGGCGCCCCGGATGCCCGACAGTGGATTCTTGACCTCGTGCGCCAGCATGGCCGCAAGCGCGCTGACCGAGCGAGCGGCGCTGCGGTTCGACATCTGGCGGTCGATGCTGCGTGCGATCGATTGCTCGACCAAGGATAGCGTGACCAGGCCGTCGCTCTCCACGATCGGCGACAGGCGCAGACCGCAGAACCGGTTGCCGATGCGCGGCGAGCTCAGGGTCACGCCGTTCTCCGCGACGGCGCCGCCGGTCGCCAGCACCTGCTCGAGCAGCGAGAACAGCGGCGAATCCTCGGGCACGAACTCGGTCATCGGATGGCTGACGAGGCGCGCCCGGCCGACGCCGAAAAACTGCTCGGCCGAGAGGTTGGCGTAGTGGATGACGCTGTCGCCGTCGATCACGACGACCGCTTCCGACAGCGAATCGAGGATCGCCGTGGAGAACTGGTCGGCCAAGGCACTGGCGCGCTTGAGCGTGCGGAGAGCCATGTCAGGCGGCCTGTCTCTCGAGCGCCGGCAGGAAGAACGCCGCCAGCAGGGCGCGCACCTTGGCCGCTTCGGTCTCGCGGTTCACGGCGGCCCTGAATTCGGCCGACGCGGGAATGCCCTTGGAGTACCAGCCGAGATGCTTTCGCGCCATGCGCACGCCCGTCTCGCTGCCGTAATGCTCCAGCATCGCCTCGAAGTGGGTCCGCACGGTGGCGTACTGCTCGGCGAGCGACGGATCGGGCAGGCGCTCGCCGGTGCGCAGATAGTGGATCGCCTGGTTGAGGAACCACGGCCGGCCATAAGCGCCGCGTCCGATCATGATCCCGTCGGCACCGGACAGCTCCAGCGCCCGATCGACATCGTCGAGCGTGTTGATGTCGCCGTTGGCGATCACCGGCAGGCTGGTCGCGGCCTTGACCTCGCGGATGAAGGTCCAGTCGGCGTGGCCGTCGTAGAAGTCGCAGCGCGTGCGGCCGTGCACCGTCAGCATCCGGATGCCGCACTGCTCGGCGATGCGCGCGAGGTTGGGTGCATTGCGGTTGGTCGAATCCCAGCCGGTCCGCATCTTGAGAGTCACCGGCAGCTTCACGGCGTTGACCGTGGCCTCGAGGATTCGCGCGGCATGGACCTCGTCGCGCATCAGCGCGGAGCCGGCGTGGCCGTTGACGACCTTCTTCACCGGGCAGCCGAAATTGATGTCGATGATCGCCGCGCCGCGGTCCTCGTTCAGCTTCGCCGCGTCGGCCATGACGGACGGCTCGCAACCGGCGAGCTGCACCGACATCGGGAACTCCTCCGGCGAGCTCTTGGCCATCAGCAGCGTCTTGCGGTTCTCGCGCACCATGGCGGCCGAGGCGATCATCTCGGACACGACCAGCCCTGCCCCGCCCCGCTTCACCATCTGGCGGAAAGGCATGTCGGAGACGCCGGACATCGGCGCAAGGATGACGGGGTCGTCAACCCGGACCGGGCCGATTTCAATGGGGGAGAGGCGGGAGACGCTGTTCATTCTTGATCAGTTTATAGGCAACTTGTGCACTGCACAATTGTTGAGCCGAGAAATAGCGGGTCCGTCCGACGGGTTCAAGGGCGCTGAAGTGCGCATGCCCTAAGCCAATGTTATCTAGGAATTCAATGACGACCTGCACCGCCCTGATCGTCGCGGCCGGCCGCGGCACCCGCTTCGGCGGTCCGCTGCCCAAGCAATATGCTCTTTTGGGTGATCGTCCCGTCCTGCGGCACACGCTGGAGGCGTACCGCGCGGCGTCGGGAATCACCGCCCTGCAGGTGGTTATCGCCCCAGGCGACGAAAGCCATTATCGCAACGCGGTCGCGGGCCTGGATTTGCCGAACCCGGTCGTCGGCGGTGTCAGCCGGCAACAATCGGTCCTTCACGGCCTGGAAGCCCTGTGCACGGCCAATCCCGATCTCGTTGCCATTCACGATGCCGCGCGGCCGTTCGTGCGACCCACGGACATCGCGGCCTGTCTGGCCGCCGCCGGGGCCGACGGAGTCGTCGGCGCCGTGCTCGGCGTCAGGCTGGCCGACACGATCAAGCGGACCGATGCGGCCGGCACGGTCGGCGAAACTATCCCCAGGACCAATCTCTGGCGTGCGCAGACGCCGCAGGTCTTCCGCTACGGAGCGCTGCTCCAGGCGCACCGCGACGCGGCCGCGCTCGGCCTGTCCGAGGCGACTGCGATGACCGACGACGCCGCGGTGGCCGAACGAGCAGGAATGAAGGTGGTGATGGTCGAGGGCAGCGAGGACAACCGCAAGATCACGACAGCCGACGACCTCGACCGCGGCATCGCGATGGAAAGCCGCACAGCGTTCGGCTTCGACGTCCATGGCTTCGGACCGGGCGATCGCGTGATGCTCGGCGGCGTCGCAATCCCGCACGATCATACACTTTCCGGCCATTCCGACGCAGATGTCGCACTGCATGCGCTCACCGATGCGGTGCTCGGCACGATCGGCGCCGGCGACATCGGCAAGCACTTCCCGCCCTCCGATCCGCAGTGGCGCGGCGTGTCGTCGGACCGCTTCCTGCGCCACGCCGTCGGCCTGCTCGCAACGCGCGGCGGTCGCATCGTGCATCTCGACCTGACGCTGGTCTGCGAAGCGCCGCGCATCGGCCCGCATCGCGACGCCATGGTGGCCAGCATCGCATGCATCGCGGGCATCGATC
Organism: uncultured Rhodospirillales bacterium; assembly: GCA_945957125.1. Taxonomy (GTDB): domain Bacteria; phylum Pseudomonadota; class Alphaproteobacteria; order Reyranellales; family Reyranellaceae; genus Reyranella. The sequence continues at coordinate 24,367 of CAMFJT010000057.1, forward strand.
GCTCGAGGGTCAGCGTGAAGGCCACGACCACCGAACGGCTGGGGTTCACCGGCCGTCGCGAAGGCATAGCGGCCCAGGCCGTCGCCACCGTCGAAACACCGAGGCGCTGATGTTCGATCACGAGATACGGGAAGCCGCCGAGCACGCCCTGCTGGCGTGCCGCAAGAAAACCCTCAAGGTCGTCACCGCCGAGTCCTGTACCGGCGGCCTGATCGCGGCGGCCCTGACCGCCATCGCCGGCTCGTCGGACGTGGTCGATCGCGCCTTCGTCACCTACTCCAACGAGGCCAAGCGCGAGATGATCGGCGTGCCGTGGGAGGCCATCCTGGGCCACGGCGCGGTGAGCGAGCCGGTGGCGCGCGCGATGGCCGCCGGCGCGCTCGCCCGCTCCAACGCGGACATCGCCGTCTCGGTCACCGGCGTTGCCGGCCCTGGCGGCGGATCGGACGAGAAGCCGGTCGGGCTGGTGCATTTCGGCGCGGTTCGCGCCGGCTTCGAGCCGATCGCCGAGCGCCATATCTTCCCCGGCGACCGCGACCAAATCCGCCGCCTGACGGTGCTGACCGCACTGGCGATGGTGTCGTCGCTGGCTGAAGCGTGACGGAAGGAGTTTCCGATCCGGGAATGCTTGTAAATGTTTCTTCAATCGTTATTGTAGGCAATATAACTACTTTAGGTCCAGCCATGGATGAAGTCGTTTCGGCAGCGGATGCCAATCGAAAATTTTCTCTCATCCTGCGTGGTGTGCGTGAGGGGAACAGCTATGTCGTGACCAGCCATGGACGCCCGATCGCGCGCATCGTCCCCGCCGGCAAGCATGAAGGAGTACCTTCAGCTGCCCGCGCCGCGTTGCTGTCGCGCCTTCGGCGCCAGCCTGTGACGCATGCCGGAAGCTGGTCGCGAGACGAACTCTATGAGGACGAAGTTTGAAAGTCGCGCTCGACACCGACGTCCTCGCCTATGCCGAGGGCGTCAACGATGCCGAAAAGCGGGACATCATTCTCGACCTGATGAGCCGCCTGTCTCCGGAAGCCACTGTCATCCCGGTGCAGGCGCTTGGGGAACTCTTCAACGTCCTGGTGCGCAAGGCAGGCCGGCCCCGGGCGGAGGTGCGTGACGTTCTGCAAGGCTGGCGAGACTCCTATCGCATCGTGCCGACCGCGCCGGAAGTGATGCTGGTAGCGGCTGACCTTGCAACCGATCATCTTTTCAGTATCTGGGACGCGGTGATCTTCGCTGCCGCCTCCCACGCCGGATGCCGCCTGCTGATCTCCGAAGACCTGCAAGACGGCTTCACGTGGGGCGGCGTTACGGTGGTCAACCCTTTCGCATCACCGCATCATGTATTGCTGGACGCAGCGTTGGACGGAACCGGGGAATAAAAGCAAACCGAAAGGAATGGGGGGCGCGTCATGCTCCGGTCCCGTAGAGCTGGGCCGCTCGCGCTTCGAAGGCGGCGACCATACGCTTGACCGCTTCGGCGAACAGCACGCGCACGGTGTGCTGCAGCAGGCGCGAGCGGAATTCGAACTCGAGGGAGAAGACGATCTCCGTGCCGGCCGGATGCGGTCGGAACTGCCAGCGGCTCGCCAGAGCGCGAAACGGGCCTTCCGTTCCCGTCGTCTCGATGCGCGGGCCGTCGGGATCGCCGGGCGTCAGCACGACTCTCGAGACGAACTTCTCGTGGAACGGGCCGAAGCCGATGGCCAGCTCGTCGATCTCGACGTTCGGCCCCTCCTTCTTGCGCACCCTGGCCGCCGTGCACCAAGGCAGGAATTCCGGATAGCGCGGCACGTCGGCCACGAGATCGAAGAGCTGCCGGGGCGCGAAGGGGACGACCTTCCGCTCGGAATGCCGGGTGACGGCCACGGCGCCGTCAGGTCTTGAGCTGGGCGGCGCGGGCCGCGCGCAAGCGAGCGAAGTCGTCGCCGGCGTGATAGCTCGATCGGGTCAACGGCGAAGCCGAAACCATCAGGAAGCCCTTGGCACGGGCATGCGACGCCAGCTCCGCGAACTCTGCCGGTGTCCAGAAGCGCGCCAGAGCAGCGTGCTTGGGTGTCGGCTGCAGATACTGTCCGATCGTCAGGAAGTCGACGTCGGCGGCGCGCAGGTCGTCCATCACCTGCAGGATCTCCTCGCGCGTCTCGCCCAGCCCGACCATCAAGCCGGACTTGGTGAACATCGACGGGTCGATCTCCTTCACCTTCGACAACAGCCGCAGCGACGTGAAATAGCGCGCGCCGGGGCGGATCGTCGGATAGAGCCGCGGCACGGTCTCCAGATTGTGGTTGAACACGTCGGGGCGCGCGGCGACCACGGTCTCGATCGCGCCGGGCTTCCGCATGAAGTCCGGCGTCAGGATCTCCACCGTCGTGGCGGGCGCCGACTTGTGCAACGCCGTGATCACCTGGGCGAAGTGCCCTGCCCCGCCGTCCTCCAGGTCGTCACGGTCGACCGAGGTCACCACCACGTGGCCGAGCCCGAGCTTGCCGACGGCTTCGGCGATGTTGGCCGGCTCGTGCGGGTTGAGCGCGCCCGGCTTGCCGGTGGCGACATTGCAGAAGGCGCAGGCCCGCGTGCAGGTCTCGCCCATGATCATGAAGGTCGCGTGCTTCTGCTTCCAGCACTCGCCGATGTTCGGGCAGGCCGCCTCCTCGCACACGGTCGACAGGCCGTACTGGCGCATCAGCCGCTTGGTCTCGGCGTATTCCGGCGAATTGGGCGCGCGGACGCGGATCCAGTCCGGCTTGCGCGGGATCGGATTGTCCGGCCGGTGCGCCTTCTCGGGATGGCGCTCCGCCCGGCTCAGCAGGGGCTTGTCGTGCGAGCCGTCCATGACGGGCTAGATATGGAGCGTCCGGCCGTACGCCGCCAGTACCGCCTCGTGCATCATCTCGGACAGGGTCGGGTGCGGGAATACCGTGGCCATCAGCTCGGCCTCGGTCGTCTCCAGCGTCTTGGCGACGGAGTAGCCCTGGATCAGCTCGGTGACTTCAGCACCGATCATGTGGGCGCCCAAAAGCTCGCCGGTCTTCGCATCGAAGATCGTCTTGATGAAACCTTCCGGCTCGCCCAGCGCGATCGCCTTGCCGTTGCCGATGAAGGGAAACTTGCCGACCTTGATCTGCAGCCCCTTGGCCTTGGCCGCCGCCTCGGTCAGGCCGATGCTCGCGACCTGCGGCTGGCAGTAGGTGCAGCCCGGGATGTTGGCCGTGTTCATCGGATGCACGCCCTTCACGCCGGCGATCTTCTCGACCACCAGCACACCCTCATGCATCGCCTTGTGCGCCAGCCACGGCGGGCCGGCGACGTCGCCGATCGCATAGACGTTCGGCTCGCCCGTGAAGCCCCACTGGTCGATCACGATGTGGGTCTTCTCGACCTTTACCTTCGTGCCCTCCAGCCCCAGATTCTCGACATTGCCGACGATGCCGACGGCCGAGATCACGCGGTCGACGGTGATCTCCTGGCTCTTGCCGCCCTGCGCGATGGTCGCCGTGACGTTGTTGGCGCCCTTCTTGAGCTTCGACACGGTGGCGCCGGTCAGGATCTTCATGCCCTGCTTCTCGAACGCACGCTTGGCGAAGGCGGAAACTTCCTCGTCCTCCACCGGAAGGACACGGTCCATCACCTCGCACACCGTCACCTCGGCGCCCATGGTGCGGTAGAAGCTCGCGAACTCGATGCCGATCGCGCCCGAGCCGAT
>CAMFJT010000058.1 GCA_945957125.1 uncultured Rhodospirillales bacterium
CGTTGCCGGTGCCGGCGAAGGCGCCGCTTCCGACGAAGCTCAGGTTCTCGACGTTCTCGCTCAGCGTGTAGCTGTTCAAAGTCGTCTCGACGCGGTCAATACCTTCGCCGGGCAGCTCGATTACTGTGTCTCCGGCCGAATCGACCGAGTAGCTATCGTTTCCGGCGCCGCCCTTCATGCTGTCGTCGCCCGGGCCACCGACCAGGATGTCGTCGCCCGCACCGCCATCCAGCGTGTCATTTCCGCCATAGCCGTTCAGCGTGTCGTTGCCGCCCAGCCCCGACAATGAATCGCCGCGGGAAGCACCATCGAGAGTATCGTCACCGTCGGTTCCCGACGCCAAGCCGACAACCAGGATGTCGGCGTCGACCATCAGCGTCGCCGCGCCCTTGCTATAGACATCAAATCCGTCGGCAGGACCTGACTTGGTCCAGTTCCAGTAGTCGAAGCGGATGGTGTGGGAGGCATCGCCCTTGACGGTCAGGGTGTTGACGGTGCTCGAAATGTCGAGGACATCGCGCTGCGTCAGGGTCAGGGACGAGCCTGCCGCTCCCAGGTCGATGACCTCGATGTCTTTGAGGCGCGACTGGGAGAACGCCGCAAGATCCAGCGCCAGGACGCTCCCCAACACCAGTGTATCGATGCCCGTGCCGCCATCGACACGCCTGAAATTGAGGTCGTCGATATAAAGCTTGTCGTCGCCCGATCCGCCGATCAGCACGTCGGCGCCGCCCTCACCGGCCAAGCTATCGTTGCCTTGGCCTCCGATCATGACGTCGTTGATCCCGGCCCTGCCGGTCAACATGTCATTGCCCGCGGTCCCGGCCTGCGTGACCGCGCCGCTGAAGTCCCGGCCGTAGATGACGTAGACTTCGCCGGCGTCAAAAACTTCGAAGGAGTCGGTATACGGATTGCCGATGACGATATCGTCGTACCCGTCACCATTGATATCTCCCGCCCCCGCGACGCCTCCACTGGCAAGAGCACCGGAAAGAGTGGTCGTGCCCCCTCCGCCTTTCGAGCGGCTCTCCAGCGAGTAAGGGACAAGGAAACCACCTGTTCCCGCCGAGATCGCCGCCAGGTCTACCGACGCTCCGAAGCCGTCGGCGCGACCGAAAATGACGTAGTTCTGGAACCCGCTGAACGAAAAATCGTCGATTCCATCGCCATTGACATCCCCCAGGCCGCTGGCGAGAGGCATGGCGCTTGGCACGACCAAAGTCGGCATGGAGTCGGGAGGGGTATCTCGAAGCCTGAAGCCGCCGTTGCCCGCAGCGATCGCGCTCAGGTCGATGCCCGCCCCGAAGCCGGTGGACTTGCCGAAGACGACATAGGCTGCAAGGTCTACTCGATTGGCATCCGCGGTACGGAGATTGGCCGTGATGACAAAGTCGGCAACGCCGTCGCCGTTGATGTCACCGACGCCGGAAACGGCATATCCGCTCCGGGCCGCCCCTTCTTCGCCATGGATGACGAATCCGCCTGTCCCAGCGGCAATCGTGCTCAGATCGGTGCCGGTCCCGAAACCTTCGGTACGGCCAAACACGACATAGGTCTCGCCAGGCGCAGCGCCGTCGAACTCGCCCGGGACCGAGATCAGGATATCGGCGATGCCGTCGCCATTGACGTCGCCGGGCAAGGCAACGGAGCCTCCGGATGCTCCACTGGCAGCCAGACCGCGGATGACCGATCCGCCGCTGCCGGCAGCGATTGCGCTCAGGTTGATCGTTGCGGGTATTGACCCCGAATGACCGTACACGACATAGGTCATACGGGCGCCGGGCGTACCGATTATCAGGTCATCGAAGCCGTCGCCGTTGATATCGGCCGAGCCCGCCAGCGAAAAGCCCGAAAAGTCGCGGCTCTGCCCCGGTATGATCGTGTAAGCGCCGCTCGCGCTCGCAAAGCCCATGAAAACAGTGCTGGCTGGGTCGGAGCGTCCGAGAACAAGATAAGACGCTCCGTCCCAGGTCCGACCGTTTAGAGTGTAGCTTGGAAACGAGAAGACGACGTCGCCGTACCCGTCGCCGTTGAAGTCTCCCGCCGAAGAGACATCCCACCCTAGTGCCTGCCCATCCACGGTGGCCCCGCCCAATATGCCATAATAGGTAATCGTTGGGATGACCGCGCCTGATGCCTTTGTGGGTCCTCCGAGGATCACCATCACCGCACCGGCCTCGGGGATGGCACCCTCGGGATTGCCAGCAGAGTTTCCAGAAGGGCCGTCGCGGCCAGTTGAGCCGATGATGATGTCCTCATAGCCATCACCGTTGATATCCCCCGCCGTAGCGACGGACTTTCCCAGGTAGTCGTATAGGAACACGCCTTTGGCATAGAAGCCGGCCGCTCCGCTCAAAAGATCGGATCGAGTGATCGGTGCGATTGCCATTGCGGACTCCTGCTATTGCCCGTGCCAGCGGTCTGACGTTGATCTTTTGAGTGACGCCGCGACGCGTCGCGCGCGGCCCAATACCGCGTCGCTCGACCTGTAGCGCGACGAGAGATGCCTTTAGGGGAGCGGTTCGGACCCCGAACTCGTCACTTCACAGGGACGCCGCCTGACAGGCGATGACGTTTCATCGCTATTGCCGATGCCGGATAGGACGTCATGTCTTCCACAATCGGCATTATCACCCCACAGTGACATGCTCGCTCCCACTCCCAGATGCGCGTCCTGCGTCCCGCGCTTATGAATTCCACACTTTACACCCGCACTGCGAATAACATGGTAAGCCAGCGTACGCAAACCTGCGACGCCGGCCTCAGACCGAGCGATATGAGCTATTCTTGGGAGAGGGCGACCCGGCCTCTGCGGCTAGAGCACTTGGTCGGGCTATCGGAGACGGCCCCAAGCGGCTCTGCCGCCTGTCAGGTTCTTGGCGGTTGCCTTCAAGGTCGAGGCGACGCCAACGCCACGACTCGCCCATCAGGCGGCCCCTCGCCCCCGGATTCCTCGTCGTGGTGCTAAGGTTTCAATTCGAACGAGACTTTTCCCGTGTTCATGTCGAACGGGATCGAGGCGTGCTCGTGCACGATTCGCCAAGCGCCGTCGATACGCTGGAAGCCTTGGGTCGCGCGCCAGTGCATGTCGATCTTCCGGCCGCCCTTCGTCGTTCCACTGACGCGATGCAGCCCGTAGCAGAAGGCGACATCGAACGCCGCGACGACTTGCAGGCCGACAATCTCGTACACGATCGGTCCGTCATAGCCGTCGAACCACGTCTGCCCGCGCTGCCGCACGGCATCGATACCGCGATACTGGAGTGGCTCGAGCAGGTCGTAGGAGAGAACGCCCGGAGCATGATGCGCCACCAGCTTCGCGGCATTCTTGTCGCGAACGGCGTCGATGCGCTCATGCATGATGGCGCGGATCTCGGCTTCGGCCTCGGCTGGGGTCACCATCGTCGCCATGGAAGGAAAACGCCGTCCGACCGACGGCGTTGCCTCAATCGTGCGCCGGCGGGAAATGCCCTTCGACGCGGCGATGATTCGCCTTCCGCGGGCTCCATTCGCGCAGGCGCTGGAACACGACGTAGAGCATCGGGATCAGGAAGATGCCGACGGTGCTGGCCACCAGCATGCCGGCGAACACAGACGTGCCGATGTCGCGCCGGCTGATCTGCGCGGCGCCATGCGCCCAGACCAGCGGCACCAGCCCCAGGATGAAGGCGAACGACGTCATCATCACCGAGCGGAACCGCATGCGCGCGCCGAGCACGGCGGCGTGCGAGAGCTCGATTCCCTTCTCGCGCTGCTCCTTGGCGAACTCCACGATCAGGATGCCATTCTTGGCGGCGAGCGCGATCAGCACCACGAGGCCGATCTGCGCGTAGAGGTCGAGCGTCAGGCCCGCGATCAGGATGCCGGCATAGGCGCCCAGCACGCCGACCGCCACCGACAGCAGCACTGGCAAGGGGATGATCCAGCTCTCATACAGCGCAACCAGGAACAGGAACGCGAAGATCACGGCGAGGGCCAGGATCGGCCCAGTCTGGCCCTGCGCCTCATACTCCTGAAAGGCGGTGCCGGTCCATTCGAAGGCGAAACCCGGCGGCAGAGTCTTGTCCGAAACCTCCTTCATGGCCACCAGCGCCTCGCCCGAGGAGCGGCCCGGCGCCGGCGCGCCGTTGATCGTGATCGAGCGGTAGTTGTTGTAGCGCGTGATGACCTGCGGGCCGAGGACGAAGCGCAGCTCGGCGATCGAGCGCATCGGCACCATCTCGCCCTGCTTGTTGCGCACCTGTATCTGCCAGATGCTCTCGATCCTGCGGCGGTCCTGCGCCTCGCCCTGAATGTTCACCTGCCAGGTCCGGCCGTAGAGGTTGAAGTTGTTGACGAACAATCCGCCCAGCGTCGACTGCAGCGCCTGGAACACGTCGTTCATGCCGAGGCCGAGCGCCTGTGCCTTGTCGCGATCGATATCGAGATAGATCGACGGGTTGGTCGCCGTGAAGGTCGAGAACACGCGGCTGAGGCGTGGGTCCTGATTGGCCGCCGCGACGATGCCCTGCATGACGCTGCCCAGCCGCACCGGGTCCTGCCCTTCCAGCGCCTCGAGCTGGTACTCGAAGCCGCCGCTGGTCGACAGGCCGATGATCGGCGGCAGGTTGAAGGCGACGATGTTGGCGGTGCGGATCTGCTGGCCCTCGGCGAACGTGCGGCGGATCAGGGCCTGCGCCGAATCGGCGGCACCGCGGCGGTCCTCGAACGGCTTGAGCTTGGCGACGGCGAACGCGGCGTTGGATTCGTTGGCGCCGTCGAGCAGCGAGAAGCCCACCACCACGAACACGTCCTGCACCTGCGGCATGCCCTTCAGCAGCGCCTCGACCTGCCGCACCGTCTCGCTGGTGCGCGCCACCGACGCCCCGTCGGGAAGCTGGATGTTGAGGAAGAACGCGCCCTGGTCCTCTTCCGGCAGGAAGCTGGTCGGCGTGATGCGCGCCAGGGCGAAGATGCCGCCGCCGATCAGCGCGAGCAGCGGCAGCGACAGCAGCGAGACGCGGATCAGCCGGCGCACGATCCCGGCATAGCCGTCGCGCACGAGGTTGATCGCCCGCAGCACCTGGAAGATCGGCCCGCGCGTCGGAATCTCGTGGCGCAGGAAGATGGCGCACAGTGCCGGCGAGAGGGTCAGCGCGTTGACCGCGGAGATCAGCATGGCGATGCTGATGGTGACCGCGAACTGGCGGAAGAGCTGGCCCGAGATGCCGGGGATGAAGGCGACCGGCACGAAGACGGAGAGCAGCACCAGGCTGATGGCGATGATCGGCCCCGTGATCTGGCGCATCGCCTCGAGCGTCGCGTCCTGCGGCGACAGCTCGGGATGCTCCTGCATCACCCGCTCGACGTTCTCGACCACGACGATGGCATCGTCGACCACGATGCCGATCGCCAGCACCAGCGCGAGCAGCGACACGGTGTTGGCCGAGTAGCCCATCACCACCAGGAAGGCGAAGGTGCCGATCAGGCTGACCGGCACGGCGACGGCCGGGATGATCGTGGCACGCAGGCTGCCGAGGAACAGGAAGACGACGATCACGACCAGAACGAACGCCTCTGCCACCGTCCATAGCACCTCGCTGATCGTGTCCTTCACGAACACCGTCGAGTCGTAGACGACGTGGGCCTTGAGGTCCTCGGGGAAGCGGGCGCCGAGCCTGGCCAGGGTACGCAAGACGGCCGCCGCCGTCGCAACCCCGTTGGCATCGGGCGCGAGATAGAGCGCGATACCGACCGCGGGACGCCCGTTGATGCGCGTCTCGGTGTCCTCGTTCTGGGCGCCCATCTCGACTCGCGCCACGTCGCCGATGCGCAGCACCGAGCCGTCCGGGTTGGCGCGCAGCACGATCTTCTGGAACTGCTCGGGCGTGGTCAGCGTGCCCTGGGTCTGGACGTTGAGCTGGAACTGCTGGTCGCCCGGCACCGGCCGCGAGCCGATGCGGCCGACCGGCGCCTGCACGTTCTGCGACTGGATCGCCTGAACCACGTCGGACGGAGCGAGGTTGAGGCTGGTCAGTCGCTGAGTGTCGAACCAGATGCGCATCGAGTAGTTGAGCTTGCCGAACAGCAGCGCCTGCCCGACGCCGGACACGCGCGACAGCTCGTCGAGCACGTTGATCGTGGCGTAGCTGGTGACGGCGACCGGGGACATCTTCCCCGTCTCGCTGTAGAGGTTCATGAACTGCAGGATCGCGGCCGAGCGCTTCAGCACGGTGAGGCCCTGCACCTGCACCGCTTGCGGAAGCTGCGGCAGCGCAGTCTGCACGCGGTTGTTGACGTTGACGGTGGCGGTGTCGGGATTGGTGCCGACCGCGAACGAGACGGTGAGGTTGTAGCTGCCGTCGTTGCCGCTGGTCGACTTCATGTAGATCATCTTGTCGACGCCGACGATCTGGGCCTCGAGCGGCTGGGCGATCGCGGCCTCGACCACTGCCGCCGACGCGCCGGGATAGAACGCCGAGACCGAGACGCGTGGCGGCACGATGTCGGGGAACTGCGCCACCGGGATGCGCAGCATGGCGAGCCCGCCGGCCAATGTGATCAGGATGGCGATGACCACGGCCAGCCGCGGCCGGCGGATGAAGACGGCGGAGATCACGGCCGCGCGGCCGCCGGAGCCGTGCCCGCGGGCGGCTGCACCGGCGGCGCGGCAGCGGGCCCGGGCGAGACCGGCTGGCCGGCCCGGACGCGCTGGATGCCGTCGACGATCACGTTCTCGCCCTCGTTCAGGCCGCTCGTGATGGAGGCGAAGGCCGGGGTCGACTGGCCGAGCTTCACCCGGCGCTTCTCCGCCTTGTTGTCCGTGCCGACGACGAAGACATAGTCGCCCTCCTGGTCGGCCAGCACCGCCGCGCGCGGCACGGCGAGCGCCTCCGTCGGCTCGACGTCCTGCAGGATCGCCGTCACGAGCTGGCCGTCGACCAGCGCCCGCCCGGCGCCCTGGCGCGGATTGGGCATCGCGCCGCGCAGGATCATGGTGTCGGTGTTGCCGGTCACCGAGTTGTCGACGAAGTCGAGCCGGCCGGTCCGGTCGTAGAGGCTGCCGTCGGGCAGGCGGATGCGGATCACCAGCGCGCTGGCCTTGCCGCCGCTGCGCCGCTGCAGCTCGATCACCGTGCGCGTCGGCACCGGGAAGACGACATACATCGGATCCTGGCTGACGATCGACACCAGCGTCCCGGTGCTCGGGCTGACATAGTTGCCGACGGTGACGGCGGTCCGCCCGATCTTGCCGTCGATCGGCGCCTTGATCTCGGTGTAGTCGAGGTTGATCTGCGCCTGCTGGAGCTGCGCCTCTGCCCCAAGGATCTGTGCCCGCAGTGCCTGCTCGGCGGCGGTCGCCGCGTCATAGGCCGCCTTCTGGCCGGCCGGCGTCTTGAGCAGGGCCTCCGTGCGCTCGAGCACCGCCTGCGCGTTCTTGAGCTGCGCCTTGAACTGCGCCACCGACGCCTCCTTGCCCTGGACATCGGCGCGAAACGGCCCCTGCTCCAGCCGGTACAGCAGATCGCCCTTCTTCACTTCGGTGCCTTCGGTGAACAGCACCTCGTCGAGGTTGGCGGCGACGCGCGCGACGATGTTGGCGCGATTGGTCGCCTGGATGCGCGCGATGTACTCGGTCGATTGGGTGACCGGCTGGCGTGTCGCGGCCACCACGCCGACCGCCGGCGGCGCGCCGCCCGGTTGCTGGGCCAGCGCACTTCCGCCGACGAGCAGCACCAGCGCCAAAATCAGACGAGCCGCCACTCCCACCACCCTGTACCCATCGTCTTCGTGTTGTTGGGTGCAGTATACACATCCTGTTTCGAATGGGAGCGCGGTATGGCAGGCAAGACCTATGTCGGCATCGGCGGATGGACCTTCGAGCCGTGGCGCGGCGTCTTCTATCCCGACGATCTCACCCACAAGCGCGAGCTGGAATATGCGAGCCGAAAGCTCACATCGATTGAAATCAACGGCACGTATTACTCGAGCTTCAAGCCGGCGAGCTGGGCGAAGTGGCGCGCCGAGACGCCAGACGGCTTCGTGTTCGCGATGAAGGCTTCGCGCTTCTGCACCAACCGGCGCGTCCTGGCCGAGGCCGGAGAATCGATCGAGCGCTACGTGACCCAGGGGCTGGTCGAGCTGGGCGATCGGCTGGGGCCGATCAACTGGCAGTTCATGGCCACGAAGAAGTTCGACGCCGACGACATCGCGGCCTTCCTGAAGCTGCTGCCGAAGAAGGTCGGCAAGCTGGCGCTGCGCCACGCCCTGGAAGTCCGCAACGACACGTTCAAGGACGAGCGCTTCTACGATCTCTGCCGCAAGCACAACGTCGCGATCGTCTATGCCCACGACAAGGACTTCCCCGAGATCGACGAGCCGACCGCCGACTTCACCTACGCCCGCCTGATGGGCAGCGAGGAGAAGGTCAAGACCGGCTACAAGCCCGCCGAGCTCGACAAATGGGCAAAGAAAGCCAAGGCCTGGGCGAAGACAGGCGACGCCTTCATCTACTTCATTTCCGGAGCGAAGGTGCGCAACCCGGCGGCCGCTCAGGCCCTGATCGAGAGGCTCACGTGATCCATCCTTTTCCTGCAAGCTTTCGCACGCAAGCCATCGACACCGGCGGCGCCACGCTCCACACCCGCATCGGCGGCACGGGCGCGCCGGTCGTCATGCTGCACGGCTTTGCCGACACCGGCGACATGTGGGGACAGGCCGCGGCGGCAATCGGCGGCACGCACACCGTCATCGCACCCGACCTGCGCGGGATGGGCCTCTCCTCGCAGCCGTCCGGCGGCTACGACAAGAAGACCCAGGGGGTCGACATCGCACGCCTGCTCGACGCGCTCGGCATCGGCAAGGCGGCGCTGGTCAGCCACGACATCGGCAACATGGTGGCCTATGCCTTCGCCGCGCAGTTCCGCGAGCGGGTGGCGCGCTGGGTGGTGATCGATGCCCCGATCCCCGGCATCGGCCCATGGGACGAGATCCTGAAGAGCCCGCTGCTGTGGCACTTCAACTTTCGCGGCCCCGACATGGAGCGGCTGGTCGCCGGCCGCGAGCGCATCTATCTCGACCGCTTCTACAACGAGCTGTCGGCCAACCCCGCCGCGATCGACGAGGCGACGCGCGATCACTATGCCGCCCTCTACGCCCGGCCGGGCAACATGCATTGCGCCTTCGAGCAGTTCGCCGCCTTCACGCAAGACGCCATCGACAACAGGGCGCTGGCGCTCGAGGGCAAGCTTCCCCTGCCGATCCTCGCCGTCGGCGGCGACAAGTCGTTCGGCACGATGCAGGCCGAGGTCATGCGCGTCGTGGCCACCGACGTGACGGCGCAGGTGCTCGCCGACTCCGGCCACTGGGTCATGGAGGAACAGCCGGCCGCCATGACCGCAATGATCAAGGGCTTCCTGGAGAAGTAGGAGCGCAGGCGCAATCGGCTGCACCCTCCCCCGAAGACGGGGGAGCGGAAGAGCGCGTTTCTCGGCGAGCCCGAGGACAAGGACCGGCTTGACAGATGCCGCGGCGCGGTTGAATGCTTAACACCATGGTTAACTATCAACCTGCGGTTCTCGACCGCACCTTCGCCGCTCTTGCCGACCCGACACGCCGGGCGCTGCTGGCGCGGCTCGACCGGGAGGAAACGGTGTCGGTGAGCGAGCTTGCCCGCCCCTTCCCGGTATCGCTGCCGGCGATCATGAAGCATCTCGACGTGCTGTCGGAGGCGGGCCTCATCCGCCGGACCAAGACCGGCCGCACCGTGGCCTGCCAGCTCACCCCGGCGCCGATGGAGCAAGCGATGAACTGGCTCGCCCACTACGAGCGCTACTGGACCGAGCAACTCGACCGTCTCGCCGCTTTCCTGGAGCAGGATCCATGCCCACCAAGCCCAGCCTCGTCCTCAAGCGCCGGCTCAAGGCCGACCCGGAAAAAGTCTACGAAGCGTGGACCCGGCCGGAGCAAATGACCCGCTGGTGGGGCGTCACCGACAGCCCCAAGCCACCGATCGCCGAGACCGACCTCCGCGTCGGCGGCCGCTTCCGCGTGCAGTTCTGGGATCCCAAGGACGAGCATCACAGCGTCAGCGGGACCTATCGCGAGGTCGTGCCCAACCGTAAGCTTTCCTTCTCGTGGGCATGGCAGAGCACCCCCGAGCGCGAGTCGCTGGTCACCATCGACCTCGCTCCCGTCAATGACGGCACCCTGCTGACGCTCACGCACGAGCAGTTTTTCAGCGAGAAGGCACGCGACGATCACAGCGTCGGCTGGGGCATGGCGCTCGACCGGCTGGAAGCGCTCTACACATGAGCCTCGACTTCTACCGCACGCCGGTCGCGTTCAGCGATCCGGGAGACCGGGCCGATCTGCTCGACGACCTGCCGCGCGATCCGGCAGCTCTGGCGGGCATCGTGCAGGGCCTGCTCATGCACCAGCACGTCGCGTCGAGCTACCCGGTGACCCTGAGCGATGCTCAGATAGAGCAATCGCACATCCGTGCGGTCGAGGGCATGCTGGCCGCCATCGTGGCGCGCGACGTCCGGCCGTTGACCGCGGAACGGCCCGCCGACGAGCGGCAAGTCGGCGTCTGCCGCCATTTCACGCTTCTCCACGTCGCCATGCTGCGCCGGCAGGGAGTCCCGGCGCGGGCGCGCTGCGGCTTCGCGGCCTACTTCATGAAGGGAAAACATCTCGATCACTGGGTCACCGAATACTGGAACGAGACACGCGGCGCCTGGGTGCTGCTCGACCCGCAGCTCGACGCCCATCAGCGCGCGCTGTTCAGGATACCGTTCGACCCGCTCGACGTGCCGCGCGACCAATTCCTCGTCGCCGGCGATTGCTGGCAACTGTGCCGCGCGGGCACGGCCGACCCGATGGATTTCGGCATCCTCGACATGTTCGGCTGGTGGATGATCGCCGGCAACGTCGTGCGCGACCTCGCCGCGCTCAACAATCGCGAGATGCTGCCGTGGGATTGCTGGGAGCCGATGCCGCGGCCCGGCGAAGAGCCGGACTTCGCGCTGTTCGACCGGCTCGCCGTCCTGTCGCATGCGCCCGACGCGCATTTCGACACGTTGCGGGCCGCATACGCCGCGACCCTGGCCGTGCCGCCGCAGGTCATGAACGCCGTCCGCAACCGCATCGAAGCCGCCTGAAAGGAGAGCCTCATGCAAGCCCACAGGACTGTCTCGCGCGAGGAATGGCTCGAGGCCCGCCGCGCGCTGCTCGCCAAGGAGAAGGCACTCCTGAGGGAACGCGACGCCCTGCGGCGCGAGACGCGCGACCTGCCCTGGGTGAAGGTCGACAAGGCATATGTCTTCGAAGGACCGGACGGCAGGCAGACGCTCGGCGAGCTGTTCGCCGGCCGCAGCCAGCTCATCGTCAAGCACTTCATGCTGGGACCGGGCTGGAAGGAAGGCTGCGTCGGCTGCTCGTTCGGTGCCGACCAGGTCGACGGCGCCCTGGTCCATCTCATCAATCACGACGTCATGTTCGTGGCCGTCTCGCGCGCGCCTTATCCCGAGATCGCCGCCTTCCACGAGCGGATGGGCTGGCACTTCAAGTGGGTGTCCTCGTACGGCAGTGACTTCAACTTCGACTACCACGTCTCGTTCACCGACGCGGACAAGGCGCGCGGCAAGGCATTCTACAATTTCGAGATGATGGATTACATGAACGACGAGCTGCCGGGCTACAGCGTCTTCTTCAAGGACGAGGCAGGCGACATCTTCCACACATACTCGACCTTCGCGCGCGGCACGGAGCTGCTGGGCGGGGTCTACGGTTTCCTCGACGTGACGCCCAGAGGCCGCAACGAGCCGCCTGGCGGCAATCTCGGCGACTGGGTCCGCCATCACGACAGGTACGAGGAAAAGCCCGGCGATTCCTGCTGCCACGCCCGGGGCTGATGGGTGTAAGCTCGGTCCCTGCAGAGGAGAACCCCATGCCCGCACTTTCACTCGACCATTGGAACATCTACTGCAAGGACCTGAAGGCGACCGTCGACTTCTACGAGAAGTATGTCGGCCTCTATGCCGGTGACCGCCCGCCGTTCAACTTCCCCGGCGCCTGGCTTTATGCCGGCGAGAAGCCGATCCTCCATCTCGTCTCGGAGACCGGCAACACTTCCCACGGCAGCGGCGCGATCGACCACGTCGCGATCAACTGCGAGGACATCCGCGGCACGATCGACAAGGTGAAGGCCGACGGCATCCCCTTCGAGGTCAAGAAAGTGCCGGCGCGCCCGCTGCAACAGGTCTTCCTGCACGATCCCGACGGCGTGATGATCGAGCTCAACTTCTGGCACGAGGCCGAGGTTCCCGAGATCGACCGTTCGGACAGCGCACCGGGCGAGAAGCTGCGCGCCGCCGTTCCGGCGTAGAGCCTTCATCGTCTTGCCGGAGCGCGGGCGGGACGCCCGCGCTCCGGCAAGAAGTCGTCAGCGGTCAATCCAGCGTCGCCGTCGCCTTGAGACGCTCCCAATAGTCGGCCGGCAGAAGGTCGCGGCCGGCCAGCAGGTGGCCGAGATAGTCGCGCGTCGGCCTCAGACCTTCGCCGACCTTGAGCGCGACATAGACGACGGCATCGACCGTTTCGCCGGTATCCGCGCGAACCACCGGCACGGTGCGCCGTGCGTAGTGGCCGCCCGCCACGCCTTCCCAGATATCCAGGACCTCGAGGCCTGCCTCGGGCATCTCGTTGAGCGTGCCGTGCACCGTCTCTCCCGGCGCCTCGACGATGTTGCCGGCGGCCGCCCCGGCGGGCGAGCGCGCAACCTTGTTGAAGACCAGGTGCCAGCCGTCGAGCCGGCCACCGATCCGTGCACCCATCCGGACCGCGCGCTCCTTCAGGCGCTGGTCGGCAAGCCGCGCGGGATTCATGTTCGAGCCGTAAGCGAAGTACCAGATCATCGCAGCCTCCAGACCCGCACCGGTTCGTTGTAGCCGCGGACGGCCAGGAGCCCGAGATCGACGGCGTCGTGCGCCGCCGCCGCGATGCGGACGGGGTCTGACATCAGCAGCCGCGCCCCTGTCTCCTTGGTGAGTTGCTCCAGCCGCGCGGCGAGGTTCACCGTATCGCCGATCGCGGTGTACTCCTTGCGCCGCGGCGAGCCGATCGAGCCGGTGACGGCCTCGCCGATATGGATGCCGATGCCGACCTGCAGCGCCCGCTCCGGATGGCCGCGATTCCAGTCGTCGACCGCCATCAGCATCGCGCGTCCCGCATCGAGCGCATGGGCCGCCGCCGCCGGATCGGGCAAGGCGGCGCCGAAAAGCGCCAGGAAGCCGTCGCCCAGGAATTTGTTGATGAAGCCCTCGTTGCGATCGACGATCTCGATCATCTCGGCGAAGAAGTCGTTCAGCAGCGCCACCGTCTCGTCGGCCGAGCGCGTGCGTGTCATCGCGGTGAAACCACGGATATCGAGGAACATCACGCAGACCGTCCGCCGGGCGCTCTCCAGCTCGGCGTCGAGGAGCTGCTCGACCACGACCGGCGAGACGTGCTGGCCGAACAGGTTGGTCACCCGGTCGCGCGCAGCCGCGGCGGCGACCGAGCTTTCGAACTGCTGGCGCAGCGAGCGGGCGACGATCGCCGCCGCCACCCCGCCCAGCAGCAGCATGACGCTGCGGCTGAAGTGATAGACAAACGTCTCCTCGGGCTGGCCGCCGGTGGGATCGAACGGCATCAGGATCGCGGCCAGCACGAAGAGCTGGACGGCGGCCACCGCGCCGGTCCACAGCGAGAGCCAGAAGTCGAGCCGCAGGGTCGACAGGACGATGAACACGAAATAGAGCAGCGGCGGCCAGAAGCCGAGGACGAGGTGTGGCTCCATATGCCGCGCCAGCACATAGATGATGACGCCAGGCATGCTGGTCTCGACCAGAGCGTTCACGAAACGCGCCACCTGGGGAAAGTCGCGGTCGGTCGCCAATCGGTAGCGGAGCACCGCGAGGGCGATCAGCTCGAACAGGATGAAGGGCCCGATGCCCGCCAGCGGCATCCACGGTGAGACGCCGCTCGGGAACAGCCGGTCGCGCAGCGTCGGAAGGAACAGCACACCGATCGACGTAAAGCAGAGCAGGAAAGCCAGCAGCGCGGCGACGACGCGCATGCGCTTCTGCTCGCTGTGCAGGATCTCGCGCTTCAGGGCATGGGCATAGGCGCCCGGAGCGGCATCGGCCATCGTCGCACCAAGCTAGCCATCGGATGCCCGCACGTCGAGGACATGCTAGGAAACCGGAGATGGAAGCGAAGGAGATCGTACGGCAATTGCAGGGCAAGGCGGCGAACCTGGCGCTGCGCATGCCCATCTCCTGGGTCAATATCCTCGCCGGCGCGCCGATCACGGTCGATGGCCGCACGCTCGACACCCGTACCCAGTGGTTCCTGCAGTTGCTGGCCCGTTCGGGCCGCAAGCCGATGCACATGCTGGGCGTCGCCCAGGCTCGCGCCGAGTTCGACCTCTTCCAGCCGGTGATGTCGGGCCGGCCCGCGACGGTCGGAGAGATCGTCGATCGTACCATTGCCGGCCCCGCCGGACGGCTGCGCGTGCGCATCTACCGGCCCGCCGGATCGGTCGCTCGCCTGTTGCCGACCATCCTTTACCTGCACGGCGGCGGCTGGGTGATCGGCAGCCTCGAGGCCTACGACCTGCCCTGCCGTTTCTTCTGCGCGCGTACCGGCTGCGCGGTCGTGGCCGTGGATTACCGCCTCGCCCCCGAGCACAAGTTTCCCGCCGCGCTCGACGACGCCGTCGCGGCATTCCACTGGCTGGCGACCGACTGGGAGGCCCTCGGCATCGACCCCGACCGCATCGTCGTCGCCGGTGATTCGGCGGGTGGCACGCTGGCCGCCGTCGTCGCACAGCAGGTGCGTGGCGAGCCGCGTGCACCCTGCCTGCAATGGCTGGTCTATCCTGCGACCGACCTCGGCGGCGAAACGCCGTCGCATGCCTCCTGCGGCGAAGGCTTCCTGCTGACCCGGGCCGACATGGACTGGTTCCGCAGCCTCTATCTCGGCGATCCTACCGAGATCGCCGACCCTCGCGTCTCACCGTTGCGCGCGCCGGATCTGGCCGGCCTTCCGCCGGCCCTGATCTTTACCGCGGGCTTCGATCCCCTGCGCGACGAAGGCCGAGCCTATGCCGAGCGGCTGGCGGCGGCTGGCGTCAAAACGGTGCATCGCGAGTTCGATTCGCTGATCCACGGCTTCGTTGGCATGCGCGGTGCATTGCAGGCGGCAGCCCGGGCGATGGATGATATGGTGGCAGGACTTCGACATGAGCTGGCACGCCTTGGCCGATAGCGGGCCGGAGAGCAGGAAAGGACCGGACAGGCGATGATGGGGACGACGGCGACGCGGACGACGGGAAGCGAGCGGTCCGGCCGGCGCGAGCAGAACAAGGCGGAGAATCGTGCGGCGTTGCTCAGGGCCGCGCGCTCTGTCTTCGCGGAGATCGGCTACGGCGCCGCCGGGGTGCGCGACATCGTCCGGCGCACCGACCTCGCCTCCGGCACGTTCTACAATTATTTCAAGGACAAGGACGAGATCTTCGAGGCCGTGGTGCGCGAGATGAGCGTCGAGCTGATGCGCCGCCACCGCGGCGGCCGGGCGCGGGCGCAGACGGCGGAGGAGTTCTTCCGCAACCACATCTCGACCTACATCAACTTCGTGGTCGACGACCCGGAAATCCTGGCGTTCGGACGCAACAACGTCACGCCGATCCGCATGATGTTCGAGAAGCCCGACCTGCAAAGCATGTCGCGCCAGCTCTACGACGACGTGAACGCCGCGATCGAGCGCGGCGTGCTGCCGGAGGTCGATTCGGCCTATCTCGTCCCGGCCCTGTCCGGCGTCGTGTTCGAGATCTCCGTCGCGATGGTGGCCCGCGACCCCATCGACCCGGAGGGCGCGATCGAGTTCGCAACCCGCTTCATGATGGGCGCCATCGCCAACCTGCCGAAACGGCAATCCTGACTCCGTTCATGCTCCTCTTCCCCGCTGGAAGAGGAGCACAAAGGAGTTCGTTCAACCGCAACGACCCGATTTGCGCAGCCTTACGCGCCCTTGCCGATCACGTTGCGCAGCACGCCAATGCCCTCGATCTCGATCTCGCAGACGTCGCCTGGCTTCAGCCACGGCTGCGGGGTGCGCGCCATCGCCACGCCCGAGGGCGTGCCGGTGATGATGATGTCGCCGGGATCGAGGGTCATGACCTTGCTCAGCTCATGCACCAGCGTGGGCACGTCGAAGATCAGGTCGTCGGTGTTGCTGTCCTGCATCGTCTCCCCGTTGACGCGGGTCATGATGCGCAGCGGCGCAGCCCCCTTGGGCAGCTCGTCCGGCGTGACGATGTCGGGGCCGAAGCCGCCGGTGGCGTCGAAGTTCTTGCCCAGCGTGAACTGGCCGCCCGACTTGCGCTGCCAGTCGCGGATCGAGCCGTCGTTGAAGCAGGCATAGCCGCCGATTACCGACAGCGCCTTCTCCTTCGGCACGTTGCGGCACTTCTTGGCGATCACGATGGTGAGCTCGGCTTCCCAGTCGTACTGCACCGAATGCGAGGTCGACAGCATCTTGCCGTTGTGCGGCACCAGCGTGTTGTTGAAGCGGGTGAACACCACCGGATAATCGGGGATCTTGCTGCCGGTCTCCTCGGCGTGCTTGCGGTAGTTCAAGCCGATGCACAGGATCTTGCCCGGCGCCGGGATCGGGCAGAGATACTTGGCCGACTTCTCCGACACCGTCGCGCCAGCCTTGGACTTGGCGCAGGCCTTGGCGACCTCGGCCTGGAGCTTCTTGCCGCCGGCCAGGATCTCGACGACCGTCTTCGGTCCGCGCGGCATCTGCTTGCTGAGGTCGATGACCTTGCCGTCGCCCATCTTGACGCCGACGGCCGGCTTTCCGCCGCTATTGATCGTGCATAGACGCATGTTGGCTCCCCCATGTTAGCGACTTTTGAAACTTGCGCCGCGTAAACTCCTCCGTCCCGTGAACGCGGTCAAGCAAAGCCGCCTGCGATAGGCTCTCCATATGCGCTTCCTGCTTCTTCTCGTGCTTCTCCTTCCCGTTCCCGCCGCCGCGCAGCTCATCGCGCCGCTTACCCTGTCCGACGGGCGCATCGCCTGCACCCAGGGCAAGACCGGGGTCGGCCGCGTCGCGGCCTGGGAGGCGGTGCGCGAACCATCGGCGCCGGGCGGCTGGGGAATCAGCGAGACGGCGGGCGACGCGACCGACCTGCGCTTCCCCCTCTGCATCTCCGAGCAGACCGTGGCGCGCGACCTCGAGGCCACCCTGCGCTTCAAGGCCATCGGCGGCACCCACCGCCGCGCCGCCGGCCTCGTGCTGCGCGCCCAGAACGCCAACGACTACTACGTGGTCCGTGCCGATGCGCTGGAAGGCTCGGTTCGGCTGTACCGAATGATCCGCGGCCGGCGCGCCCAGATCGCAGCCAAGGACGTCGAGATCGACAGCGACCGCTGGCATGCGCTGCGGGTGGTGCTGAAGGGCAACGAGTTCGACGTCTCGCTCGATGGCACGCATCTCTTCAAGGCCACCGACGCCACCCTGCCGCAGCCGGGCACGGTGGGTGTCTGGAGCCAGGCCGACAGCATCATCGTGTTCAGCTCCCTGCTGGTCGCACCGCCGCCGTAGCCGCGTTTTCCTCCCCGGCGAAGCCGCTATGGCATCCACACATCTACAAGGTCGACTTCCTCCCTGCGCGCAGCGCGGGGAGGAAGACCTCGCCGCTCAGGACAGGCCGAAGCTGAGCTTGATCGCCGTGATCAGGCCGTTGACTGCGATGCTCGCCAGGATCAGGCCGAAGACACGGCTGATGATCTCGATGCCGGCGCGGCCGAGCAGGCGGAACAGCAGGCCCGCCCCGGCATAGAGGCCGAACAGCACCAGCATGCAGAGCACCAGCTCGGCGGTGGTGATGGCCTGCTCGCGCAGCGTGCGGGTGTTGTTGTCGGTCAGCAGCACCACCGTGAGCATCGCCCCCGCGCCGGCGATGCCGGGAATGGCCAGGGGATAGACCGCCCGCTCCATCAGGGTCGCGCTGGCCGGGATGGACGCGGCTTCCTGGGTGACCTGGCCCAGCACCATCTTCAGCCCGAACAGCAGTAGCACGATCGAGCCGGCGAGCTGGAAGGCCGGCATCGAGATGTGCAGGGAATTGAGGAGAAACTGCCCGCCGACGATGAAGAACAGTAGAACCCCGAAGGCCACCGAGAGGGCGCAGGCGGCCACCTGCAACGACTGCTTGCGGTCGAGGCCGACGGTTGCGGCGAGGAAGATCGGAATGGTCGCGACCGGGTCGAGGATGACGAACAGCGTCACCAGCTCGTAGGTGAAAGTGTGCGTGAACGTCTGCCCCAAGCGCCCCTCACGATCTCGCCGCGATCAGCGCCTGCGCGAGCTCCACGAACCCCGCCCCCGAGCGCGCCCGCGTCACCCAGCGCGGCAGCGCCGCCATCGCCCCGGCGAAGTCACGCACATTCGCGACGCCGACGCCATTGGGAAAAAAGCCGAACATCGGTGAATCGTTGGGCGAGTCGCCCGAGAAGACATAGTGTTCGGCCTCGCGCCCGAGATCGACGCCGAACAGCTCCGCCATCATCGACTTGCTGGTGGTGAGCTTGTCGTAGTCGCCGAACCAGCCGTTGACATGGATCGAGCTCACCTTGGCATGCGCCCCGTGGCGCTCGAAGATGGCAACGATACGCGCGATGTCGGCGGCCGGCAGCGGCGCAACGTCCTCGCGGAAATCGACCGCGAGGTCGGCGAGCCGATACGGCTGGTCCGAAGCGATCCCCGCCCCCGGCACCTCGCGCAGCACGTCGGCGCGTACCGCCTCGAGCCGGCGGCGGCCGTCGGTCCGTTCCGCCTCCGGCTGCACGAAGCGCGTGCGCAGCTTGCCCTGCCCGCCGTCGTGCCACATCCAGAAGGCGCCGTTCTCGCCGACCACCGCATCGACCGGCCAGAAGCGGGCGACCATATCGCACCAGCCGGCCGGCCGGCCGGTAACGGGGATGACCAGCAGGCCCGCCTGCTTCAGCGCCTCCAGGGCGCCATAGGCGGCCGCGGTGAGGCGGCCGTCGGTCGAGACCGTCTCGTCGATGTCGGTCAGGACGCCACGGACGGCGGCCAGGGTGGCCTTGGGGCATTCGGACAGCGGCTTCATCGCGCAGTTCTTAGCATGGCGCCGGTACGCGACAGGGTCTAAAAGCCCCTCCATGATCCCGCGCTATTCCCGACCGCAGATGGCGGCCATCTGGGCCCCCGAGAACCGCTTCCGCATCTGGTTCGAGATCGAGGCGCATGCCTGCGACGCGATGGCGGACCTGGGCATCATCCCCAAGGACGCTGCCAAGTCGATCTGGGAGGGCGGCGCCAAGGCGGTTGCGGCGCTGGCGGCCCAGCCGGCCGTCGAGGTCGAGAAGATCGACGCCATCGAGCGGGTCACCAAGCACGACGTCATCGCCTTCACGACCTGGCTCGGCGAATATATCGGGCCGTCCTCGCGCTTCGTGCACCAGGGGCTGACCTCCTCGGACATTCTCGACACCAGTTTCGCCGTCCAGCTCACCCAGGCGGCGGACATCCTGCTCGCCGACGTCGACCGGCTGCTGGCCGCGCTCAAGAAGCGCGCCTTCGAGCACAAGGACACGCTGACCATCGGGCGGAGCCACGGCATCCATGCCGAGCCGACGACCTTCGGCGTCAAGCTCGCCGGCCACTACGCCGCCTTCCTGCGCAACCGTGCGCGTCTGGTGGCGGCGCGGGCCGAGATCGCGACCTGCGCCATCTCCGGCCCGGTCGGCACCTTCGCCAATGTCGATCCCCGGATCGAGGAGCACGTCGCGAAGAAGCTCGGGCTGGCGGTCGAGCCGGTCTCGACCCAGGTGATCCCGCGCGACCGGCACGCCGCCTTCTTCGCCGCGCTCGGGGTCGTGGCCTCCTCGCTCGAGAACCTGGCCACCGAAATCCGGCACCTCCAGCGCACCGAGGTGCGCGAGGCGGAGGAGTTCTTCTCGGCTGGCCAGAAGGGCAGCTCCTCCATGCCGCACAAGCGCAACCCCGTGCTGACCGAGAACGTCACCGGGCTTGCCCGCGTGGTACGCGGCGCCGTGACGCCGGCGCTGGAGAACGTCACGCTTTGGCACGAGCGCGACATCTCGCACTCCTCGACCGAGCGCTACATCGCGCCCGACGCCACCGGCACACTCGACTTCGCGCTCAACCGCATGGCCGGCGTGGTCGAGCAGCTCGTGGTTTACGGCGAGCGCATGAAGGCCAATCTCGACTCGCTGGGCGGGCTGGTCTTCTCGCAGCGCATCCTGCTGGCGCTGACCCAGAAGGGCATGAGCCGCGAGGCTTCCTACGCGGCGGTCCAGCGCAACGCGATGGAAGCCTGGCGCGGCAACGCCTCGTTGCTGGCGCTGTGCCGTTCCGACAAGGAGATCGGGGAATTCCTCGCCGACGACGAGCTCGTCGCCCTGTTCGACATGGGCTACCACACCAAGCACGTCGACACGATCTTCAAGCGCGTGTTCGGCTAGAAGAACGTCATGCTGCTGGAAGAGCGGCTCTCCAGAGCCGCTCATTACTTCGCCTTGGACATACCATGAGCGGCTCTGGAGAGCTGCTCCCAGCCGAATCTCGCTGTCAGCTCTTCGTCTCGGCCATGATCTGGCGGCGCGCTTCGGCCAGGAGTTCCTCGCTCCGCTTGCGGATCGTGTGCGCCTCGGCGGGCTTGCCGGCGGCGGCGAGGTCGCGCATCAGCCTCTCGACGACGTCGTCGTGGCCGGGTTTCTCGAAATCGGCAGCAACGATCTCTCGCGCGTAGCTCTCGGCCGCGTCGCCCGACTTGCCCATAAGGCCCGCGGCCCACAGGCCGAGTAGCTTGTTCCGGCGCGAGTTCGTCTTGAACTGCAGTTCCTGGTCGTGCCCGAACTTGTTCTCGAAGGCCTTCTCGCGTCCGTCGAACGTGGTCATGGTGAGCCTGCTCCCGTTTGGCGTGTCGCGGCGGTTTATAGCAGCCCGGCCCGGCCTTTCCACCCCGTGTCGATAATGGCAGAATCGACCGCATGGCACCGGAAAACATGCGTGACTGGGTCGGCCGGACCCAGACCGTCGAGGACTTCGTCGCTCCCTGGCCGGCGCGGGCGCTGATCGCGACCCTCGATGCGCCCGATCCCGAGCCGCGCATGGGCGATGCCCTGCCGCCGCTGTGGCATTGGCTCTATTTCCTCGAGGCCGCGCCGGCGTCGAAGATCGGACCGGACGGCCACGGCGAGCGCGGCGAGTTCCTGCCGCCGATCGCCTTGCCGCGGCGCATGTGGGCCGGCAGCCGCTTCACCTTCCACGGCGAGCCGCTGAAGATCGGCGATACCGCCCGCCGCGTGTCGCAGATCAAGTCGGTCGAGCCCAAGACCGGCTCTACCGGATCGATGGTGTTCGTCACGGTCGGGCACACGCTCTCCGGCGCCGGGGGTACTGCCCTGCTGGAGGAGCACGACATCGTCTATCGCGAGGCGGCCCGGCCCGGCGAGGCGGCGCGCGAGCCCAAACCCGCGCCGACCGATGCGACGGTGTCGAAGACGGTGGTGCCCGATCCCGTGCTGCTGTTCCGCTTCTCCTCGCTGACCTTCAACGGCCATCGCATCCACTACGACCAGCCCTACGTCACCGGCACCGAGGGTTATCCCGGCCTGATCGTGCACGGCCCGCTGCTCGGCCTGCTGCAAATCGAGCTGGCGCGCCGCTCCAATCCGGATCGGACGCCGGCGACGTTCGAGTTCCGCGCCCTGTCGCCGCTCTTCGCCGGCGTGCCCTTCACCGTCGCCGCGCGGCACGAAGCGGACGGGAGCGTGACGACCTGGATCGCCAATGCCAAGGGCGGCCTGGCGCAGCAGGGAAAGGCCACCTTCCGGGTGTAGGCTGCCGATCGTGCCCGATTCCTCTCTCTCCCTGCCGGTCAAGCCACCCTCGGCCTTGGAGCGCCAGCTTGCGGTGCAGCGCCTGCGCCGGCCGGCCGATCCGCTGCTGTCGCTGGTCGTGCCGGTTTTCGACGAGGAGGAATCGATCGGCCTCTTCGTGGCGTCGATCACCCCGTACCTGGAGCGCTCCGGGTTGAGGTTCGAGATCGTGTTCGTGAACGACGGCTCGCGTGACGACACCCTCGCCCACCTGCTCGACCACGGCGCGCTCGATCCCCGCGTGCGGGTGGTGAACCTGTCGCGCAACTTCGGCAAGGAGGCCGCCCTCACCGCCGGCATCGACCACGCAAGGGGCGACATCCTGATCCCCATGGACATCGACCTGCAGGATCCGCCCGAGCTGTTCGGGGCGTTCATCGAGCGCTGGCGCGAGGGTTACGACATCGTCTACGGCGTACGCTCGGTGCGGACCCTCGACACGCTGGGCAAGCGTGTCTCGGCGCGCTGGTTCTACCGGGCGTTCAACTCCATGTCGCCGGTGCGCATCCCGCCCAATGCCGGCGACTTCCGCCTGGTCGATCGGCGCGCGATCGAGGTGCTGCGCCAGCTGCCGGAGCGCAACCGCTTCATGAAGGGGTTGTTCGCGTGGGTCGGCTTCAACGCCATCGGCGTGTCCTACGAGCGGCCGCAGCGCGCGGCGGGCGAGAGCAAGTTCAATCTCTGGCGGCTGTGGAACTTCGCGCTCGACGGCGTGGTCAGCTTCTCGACGGTGCCGCTCAGGGCCTCGTTCTACGGCGGGCTGGCGATCGCGGCGGTGGCGGCGCTCTACGCGCTCTTCATCGTCGGCCGGGTGCTGGTGTTCGGCGTCGACACGCCGGGCTACGCCTCGCTGCTGATCGCGGTGCTGGCGCTCGGCGCCATCCAGCTCGTCTCGATCGGCATCATCGGCGAATATCTCGGCCGGCTGTTCCTCGAGGTCAAGGGCCGGCCGATCTACGTCGTCGAGAACGTCTACGAGAACGGCGCGGACGGCGGGCCGAAGGGCTGATGGATCTCAAGGAAGAGGACATCCTCGGCGCCGATATCGGCGGGCACTGGTACTACCGCTCCAAGGCCGCCGCGCTCCGCCGCATGGTCGCGCCGCTCGCGCCGCGGCGGCTGCTCGATGTCGGGGCCGGGTCGGGCTTCTTCTCCCGTCATCTCCTGACCGAGGGGGGCGCGCAATCCGCGCTGTGCGTCGACGTGGGCTACGACCGCAACCGCGACGAGAACGTCGACGGCAAGCCGGTGCTCTATCGCCGCGACTGCGGTCCGACCGATTGCGACCTGGTCCTGATGATGGACGTGCTGGAACATGTGCACGATGACGCGGGCCTCGTGCGTCATTACGCGGGCAAGGTGCGGGCAAACGCGCACTTCCTGGTCACCGTCCCGGCCTTCCGCTTCCTGTGGAGCGGCCACGACGTCTTCCTCGAGCACCAGCGTCGTTACACCCTCCCCGAGATCGAGGCGACCCTGCGCGAGGCCGGTCTCGTCGTCGTGAAGGGCGCCTATTTCTTCGGCCTCGTCTTCCCCCTCGCCGCCGCCGTGCGCCTCGCCACCCGCGGCGACACCCGGCCGCGCAGCAGCCTGAGCAGGCAGGGCCCGCTGACCAATGCCGCGCTGACCGCCGTGTGCGCCGCCGAGCTGCCCTTCTTCCCGTACAACCGCCTCGCCGGCCTCACCGCCTTCGTGCTGGCAACCAAGCCATAGGCCTTTGGGGGTTGTATCTTGTCTGGAATTTTGCCACTCATGGGTGGGGTACCGACAATAGAGTATTGATCCGCTAGCGACGATGGGGTGGTCGGCGCGCAGGCACGAGCATTGGGATGCCGCGCCTGCTTCGCCATGGTCCTGGGGAGCGCCATACGATGGATTCACCGAAGCTCATCGAGCCGGAAACGCCTTATTCCCTGCCCGCCGGCAACCCATTCGTGCTCGTGAATACCGCGCTTGGCAGCATGGTACTGCTGAGCGACGGGCGCCTGGCAATGGTCGGCTACGGCGACGGATTTCCCGTCCTGGTCCAGATCGTCAACGCAGACTTTTCGGTGACGGCTCCGGCGCTCGATGCGACCGGCGCGTCCGCCTCCGGGACCACTTCCTACGGCATGCCACGCATCGCCGCCTTGCCGGCAGGGGGCTACGCGGTGAGCTGGGTCGCCACGGATGCCACGACAAATCCGGCGACGAAGACTCTCGCCGGGGAACTCTTTGCCGGCGACGGCACGCCCGTCGTGGCGCTGTCGCCGACGCCGACAAACGCGGCGAGGACTATCCTGACGGCTCTCGCCGATGGCTCCCTGCTCTACTCCGTGTACGACTTCAGGTTCCAGCCCACCGTTCAAAAGAGCGATATCGTCTATCACTTCTCGGCCTCCGGAGCGCTGCTGGGCAGCGCCACGCTCACCACGGAGGCTACAGGGCTGAGCCTTTCCGGGTTCCAGGGCGTGGTCGCTCTGACCGGCGGCGGCATCGTTGCCACCGAGTTGATCTACACGCGTAATTCCGACTTCACCTTCGACTACGACCTTTTGGTCCGCATGCTCGACCAGAACCTGACGCAGCAGCATCAGCTCCTGGCCTTCGACGGCAGCGGGGGGCTCAGCCACGCCCTGGGAGAGAGCAGCATCAAGGCGTTGCCCGATGGCGGATTCGTGGTCGAATACGGCGACAGGGTCTTCGATCCCTCGACGTCGGTGACGACCTACGAGATCCACGCCGCCTTCTACGACGCCGACGGCACGGAGCGCGCCGACGTCCTGCTCGCGTCGGCACCTGGCTATGGGCTGGCCAGCCCGCAGCTCGGCATCCTGAGCAACGGCACCGTCGTCGCCGTCTGGGAGGACGACAAGGGCGGCGTGGGCCTGTCCTCGTGGCACATCTACGGGCAGCTCCTCGACCCACAGGGCGAGCTGATCGGCGCGCGCTTCACCGTGGCCGACGCCGCGGTCGTCTCGGGTACCAGCGGGACGGTGCACCCGGTCGGCGTGGTCGGTCTCGACCACGGCAAGTTCGTCGTCAATTTCATCGACGCCGGACCCAACGAGTTTCCCGGCGCGGCTGTCCGCGCCGTCTACGACGCCAGCGCGAGCAGCCTGACCATCGGCGCGGACAAGGGCTATGTGTCGCGTGGCGGGATCACGATCCCGGGAGCGGCGGCCGCCGCCGCGCTGCTGGCCAACGACAGCGGGTTTGGCCCCCTGACCATCCAGAGCGTGTCCAACGTGACCGGCGGCAGCGCGACGATCGGCGGCGATGGCAACCTGGCGGTCAGCGCCTCGACCGTCGCTTCGGTGACGACCGGCGGCTTCGACTACACGGTGGCCGACAGCTACGGAATGGACAGCGCCCACGTGACGCTGGGGTTCGTGACCACGTCGAGCGGCAACGACACGGTAAGCGTACCGACGCTGGCGGGCGAGTTCTCCTTCGTCGACGCCATGGCAGGCATCGACAAGGTCACCGGAGGGGCGGGCAAAGACACTTTCTGGGGCGGGGCCGGCAACGACACGCTGGTCGGCGGGGCGGGAACCGATACGCTCTACGGCGGCGCCGACGGCGACAGGCTCGACGGCGGGACTGGCGCCGACACGATGTTCGGCGGCGCGGGCAACGACACCTACATCGTCGACGATGTGGGCGACGTGGTGCGCGAGGACACGGTTGCCGGCATGGACGACGGCGGCACGCTCGACATCGTCGAAGCGTCGGTGAGCTTCACGCTGGGCGCCTTCATCGAGCGGCTGACCCTGACCGGCAGCGCCGCAAGCGACGGCACCGGCAACGATCAGGCCAACGTGATCACCGGCAACGCCGGTGCGAACCATCTCTACGGCATGGGTGGAAACGACATCCTGATCGCCAACGGCAACGGCGCCGACTATCTCGACGGCGGCGAAGGCAGCGACACCTACAACGTCGACAACGCCGATACCGTGCATGACAGCGGCACGACCGGCACCGACACGATCATCTCCAGCGGCGGCTATACGCTGGCCGAGGGTAGCGGTATCGAGAACCTGCAGCTCAAGGCGGGCACGACCAACACCGCGACCCTGACCGGCGAGTCAGGCGCCAATAAGCTGATCGGCAACGACGGCGACAACCTGCTGCGCGGGATGGCGGGCAACGACATCCTGCAGGGCGGGCTGGGCAACGACAGGCTGCAGGGCGGCACGGGCCGTGACACGCTGACCGGCGGCGACGGCAACGACATCTTCATCTTCAACGCCGGCGACACGCCCTCGACGGCCTCGCCGCTGGCCTACGACACGGTGAACGACTTCGCGACCGGGATCGACAAGATCGATCTCGACGTCATCGGCGGGGCGGGGCTGGTGGCTTCGGCCTATGCCGAGGTGGCGATCGCCTCGAACGCCTTCAGCGCGGTGCTGGCGGCGGCAACCTCGGCGATGGCCGACGGCCAGCACACGGTGGCGTTCGTGGCGACCAACACCGACGGCTGGCTGCTGTGGAACACCGACGCCGACAAGCACACCGCCGAGCAGGCCGTCCGCCTCGTCGGCCAGAACTCCCTCGCCGCCTTCGACCGCACCGATGTCATGTAGCGCCTGTTCGGCTGCATCGATGCCGCGAAGGGTCTCTACCCCGCCGCCGCGCTCACTGCCTTCGCGCCGATGCGGCGGCGCCGGGCGTTGATTTCGCGCAGCACGACCAGCATCTCGTCGGCCACGATATCGCCTGGGATGGCGTCGCCCTCGGCCTTCAGCTCGTCCATGTCCACCCACACCGCATAGAGCGGCGCGGTGCGCGAAGTGATGATGCCGGCATGCAGGAGAGTCTTGATCAGGACGCGGAAGATGTTGGTGCTCTCCTTCAGCGACGCACGGCGCTCCTCGTCCCCGAAGGTCTCGCGCACGGCATCGCGCACCCATTCCCAGTCGAGCCCATACTTGGCGTAGATGACCTGCTTCTGCTCGGTATTGATCAGGTTGAACAGCAGCATCTGGAAGGTCTGAGCCGCCCAGTCCTCGACCCTCTTGTGCTCCTCGTCGCTCAGATAGCGGATGGTCTTGGCTGCCCACAGCCGACCGAAGCGGTGATGGAATGCCTCGTCGCTCATCACGAGCTGCACCAGCCGGCGCAGCACCGGGTCGTTCGTCTTGGCATTGAACGTGGCGAAGGCGCCCATCGCGATGCCCTCGACCAGCATCTGCATGCCGACGATCTTCTTGTAGACTTCCGGCGTGCTCACGAGATCGGCCAGCACGGAAGCGATGGTCTTGCCGACGGGCAACGGCGCGCCCCAGCGGGTGGCAATGTAGCGGGTGAAGCCGGTGACGTGGCGGGCCTCCTCACGCGCCTGGTTGGCAGCATATTCCTGCGCGCCCGGATCGAGCAGCACGTGGCACAGGCTGGCCGACAGCGAGAGGGCGCCCTGCTCGCCATGCAGCAGGTTGGAGATCGACCAGTGCGTCACGTCGTTGGAGAGCTGGATCTTCTGCCGGGCATCCAGCCGGCGGGCCACGGCCTCGCAACGCAGCTCGATGATCGCCTCGTCCGGCATGATCGGCTGGTCGGCGATGTCGAACGGCTGGTCGAAATCGATATAGGCCTTGTCCAGCGGGTCCCAGAAGTGGTCGTGGGTGGCCGAGATGATGCCGTCGAAGGCATCGGTCCGGCGGCCATAGCGCGGGACTTCCAGCATCGCCGGGAAATCTTCCGGCGCGACGGCATCATAGGCCTTGTCGTACGTGATTTGCTGCGCCATGTGAGGCCTCCGAACGACTGTGAATATGACGGCCACGTCACCTTTTTCAATGGATTTTTCCCCAATCCCGGAGCATGGGGTTTCCGCCATATTCCGGAACCAGGGGTGGGCGGTTCCGGCCGTCAGCAAGGAGTGAGAGATGTCCCGCCGACGCCGCATCTACGAGGGCAAGGCAAAGACCTTGTTCGAGGGGCCTGAGCCCGGGACCATCGTCCAGTATTTCAAGGACGACGCCACCGCGTTCAACAACCAGAAGAAGGGCACGATCACCGGCA
>CAMFJT010000059.1 GCA_945957125.1 uncultured Rhodospirillales bacterium
CAGGTGCGCGAGCCGCAGAACCGCCGCGTCGAGATCGTCGTCCAGTAAGCGTCGACAACCTGAAATGCGAAAAGGCGGCCGAAAGGCCGCCTTTTTCATTCGCGGTCGGCCGGCCGCAGCAGCAGCCACGCGAGCGGCATGGCGATCGCGGTGCTGAAGACGGTCATCGAGATCAGCGCGGCGAACACGCTGATCGGCAGTACGCCGGCATCGAGGAAGATCTTCAGCACGACGATCTCCATCAGGCCCTTGGTCTGCAGCAGGGCGCCGAGACCGAGGGAGAACGACCATGTCTCGCCCATCAGGCGGGCCGCGATCGCGGTTCCGCTCATGATGCCGGCGACGGAGACCACGGTCGCCACGATGAAGGCCTCCAGGAACAGCGAGGAGGAGGGATCGACCAGGGTCTGCAGCCCGGTGATGCTGAAGAAGAACGGCATCAGCAGCGCAAGCGTCGGTGCCTGCAGCCGGTCGAGGATCGGCTTGCGCAACTCGGGGGGCATCACCGCGCCGGCGACGAAGGCGCCCAGGATGCTGCTCAGGCCGAGCGCTTCCATGGCCAGCGCGGAGGCGAGGGTGACCACCCCGACCGCGACCAGCGCGCGCTCGCGCACCTCGCCGTTGTGCAGGCGGGTGGTGACCAGCTGGCCGAGCCGCGGCCGCACGAGGCGAACCATCACGAAGAGATAGAGCGGCGTGAGCACGATCGTCGCCACCAGTCCCAGCCCGGCCGACGTCTCGGCCGCGACGACCATCAGCAGGACGGCCAGCAGGATGTAGAGGATCGCATCGTTGATGCCGGCGAGGGCGAGCGCGACATGGCCGATGCGGCTGCCGAGCAGGTTCATCTCGCGCAGGATCTCGCCGAGCACGGGAAGGGCCGCGACCGAGACGCAGATGCCGAAGGCAATGGGGAAGTAGATCGGGCTGATGCCCGGTCCGAGCTCCTGCTGGTGAAGGACGAAGATCAGCAGCCCGCCCGCGAACCCGGCGGCGATCGGCACGGCGATGTTGGCCATCGCGATGAGCAGCGTGCCGCGGCCGTTGTTGCGCAAGATGGCGGCGTCGAAATGCAGGCCCGTGATCAGCCCGAAGATGACGACGGCCACCGACGCGATGCCGGACAGCGGGGCCAGCGCCTCGGCATTGAAGAACGTGCGATAGAGCTCGGGTGCCACGCGGCCGAACAGCGTCGGCCCCAGCGCGATGCCGACCACGATCTGCACGACCACCAGCGGGATAATTCCCTTCAATCGGCAGAAACGCAGCACTGCGACCGGCAGTGCGATGAGGACGAGCGCCTGTATCAGAAAGATCATCGAGCCGGACATGCCGCGTTCAAGCTCCGCAGGTGGAGAACGATACGCGGAAGGGTATAGCGGTGCCGGCCCGCAACGGCGAGGCGCGCCGTTTCGATCAGGTCCCGAATGCGCTTCCCAATGCCGCGATCAGCGCGCCGACCGCGACGAGATAGGCGAACGTGCCCACGAGAAGCTGCTGGGAGCTCTGATCCATCGATGTCCTCTTCGGTTGCCCGCGAGCAACGCGAGGCCCTTCGGCGAGGTTCCCGTCTACTGCCCGTTTCCCGCCCGCTGCCGGGCGCGCGGTTCGCGCGGCCGCAGGCAGCGATGGCCGTGCACGCCGGCCTTGCGCGCGACCGCGTCGCGTTCCTCCGGTTCGTAGAGATTGCCGTAGGTGCCGAACGTCCACGCCCAGCCGGCCGACACCATCATCGCCTGCAGGTCGTCGCTGCCGGCGTGGCATTGCCCGACCGGCCGGCCGGCGCCATCCTGGTCGACCTGCCGGCAGCTCACGGCGCGGCCGGCGATGATGGTCTCGAGCGCCTTCTTCGCCAGCGGTGCGGGATGCCATTGACCGTCGTCGCAGGTCTGGTCCTTGTCGGGTGCGACGATGCCCATCAGCCGCACGGCCTGTGGACCGAACCGCACGGTCGCGCCGTCGACCACCTGGAAGCGCGGCCGGGCGCTCGGTGCGACCGTGTCGTTGTCGCTCTGCGCGTGCGCGGGAACGCCGAAGAAAACGGCCAGGAAGGCAAGTCGCCACATCGCCGGACATTGCCATCCGGCACCGGAAAAGGCGATGGTTTCGCCGCATGGCGACGACGTTTCGCGACAAGATCCGGCATCTCTATTTCGGCGACGACCGCCAGGCGCGCATGTTCCGCTATGCGCTGATCGGCTTCGACGTCGTGACGATCGCGGTGTTCCTGGTCTCGCCGCTCGGCGGGCATCACCGCTGGATGATGGCCCTCGACCTCGCGATCGGCACGCTGCTGACGATCGAGCTGGCGGCGCGCCTGTATGCCGAGCGCTCGCCGCTGCGGCACCTGCTGAGCCTGACGACGGCGGCCGACCTCGTCGTGATCGCCTCGCTGCTGCTGCCGGTCTTCATCGAGAACTTTGCCTTCCTGCGCATCGCGCGCGCCCTGCGGCTGCTGCGCTCCTACCATCTGCTGCGCGACCTGCGGGCCGACTCGCCGTGGTTCCGCCAGCACGAGGACATCGTGCAGCGCACGCTCAATCTCGCCGTCTTCGTGTTCGTCGTCACCTCGGTGGTCTACGTCACGCAGCACCACATCAACCCGCAGATCCAGAGCTACGTCGACGCGCTCTATTTCACCATCACGACGCTGACGACCACCGGCTTCGGCGACATCACGCTGGCCGGACCGGGCGGGCGGATCCTGGCGGTGGTCATCATGGTGGTCGGGGTGAGCCTGTTCCTGCGCCTGCTGCAGGCGGTGTTCCGGCCGACCAAGGTGCGCTTCGAATGCCCCGACTGCGCGTTGCGCCTGCACGACGCCGATGCCGTGCATTGCAAGCATTGCGGCCGGGTGCTGCCGATCCCCGACGAGGGGCTGTGAGCGATCACGCCACCGGCGGCACGTCGAGGCGGACGACGATGCCGTCGAGGGCTTTCGACGGCGCTGGATAGCGCTGCATCACCAGCGGATCGTGGCCGGGGACGATGTGCTGCGCCGAATCGGCGAGGGCGCGCAGCCGGTCGTAGCCTTCGACCGTGTCGCCGACATGGAAGGTGGTCGGGAAGACGCGGCCGGTCTCCATGTGCTCGTAGTAATGGCTGGTGTCCGACGCCAGCACGACCCGGCCGCGCGCCGTGGCGACCTGCACGCATTGCAGGCCGGCGGTATGGCCGCCGATATGATGCACGGCGATGCCCGGCGCGATCTCGGCCGACCCGTCGTGGAACTGCACGCGGTCCTTGAACACCAGCTTCACCATGCCGACCACGTCGTCGACCTCGTAGCCGTGGTTGAAGCGGCCGTGGCGCATGTAGCGGCCGGTCGCGAAGCTCATCTCGCGGTCCTGCAGGTGGAAGCGCGCGACGGGGAAGTCGAAGAACGTGCCGACATGGTCGTAGTGCATGTGGGTGATGACCACGTCCTTCACGCTCGCCGCGTCGACGCCGAGCAGCGCCAGCCCTTCGGCCGGCGTGCGCAGGAAAGTTCGCTTGCGCTGGCGGGCCACCTCCGCGCTGAAGCCCGTGTCGACCACGACGGTCCGCTCGCCATTGCGGATCAGCCAGACGAAGTAGTCCATCGGCATCGGCCCGTCGTGCGGATCGCCGCCGATGAAGTTGGCGCTGCGCGTGCCGCCGCGGGTGGCGTACTTGATGGCGTAGACTTCGTGGAGCTGCGGGCTCATGGGGCGATCCTCCGTGCGATTTTCGCCGATTATTGCAAATCGCGGCCGCCGGTGTGACCTTGGCGTCGAACCCGGAGGACATTGCCGTGCGCGACCCGAATGCCCTGATCGATACCGCGACCCTGGCCGCATCGCTCGGCGATCCCGCGCTGCGCGTCTTCGACTGCACGACCCGGCTCGATCCGACGCCCGCCGGTTCGCCCGAGCCTTATATCGCCGTGCCCTGCCGCGAGGCGTTCGAGCAGGGGCACGTGCCCGGCGCGGACTTCCTCGACCTGCAGGGCGAGTTCTCCGACACCGGCACGCACCTGCATTTCATGATGCCGTCGGTCGCGCACCTGATGGCGGCGTTCGGCCGTCACGGCGTGGGACCGGGCACGCGCGTCGTGCTCTACAGCAGCGGCACGATGATGTGGGCGACGCGTTTCTGGTGGATGCTGCGATCGCTCGGCTTCGACGATGCCGCCGTGCTCGATGGCGGGCTCGACAAATGGAAGGCCGAGGGCCGGCCGCTCGAGAGCGGCGCGGCGCGCGGCTATCCGGCGGCGATCTTCGCGGCGGCGCCGCGCGAGGGGCTGTTCGTCGATGCCGCGGCGGTGAAGGCCGCGATCGGTCGGCGCGACGCGGTGACTGTGAACGCGCTCGGGCCGCAGTTCCATCGCGGGCTGGAGCCGAGCCGCTACGGCCGGCCGGGGCGCGTGCCCGGCAGCGTCAACGTCTCGGCCGCCACGCTGGTCGATCCCGCGACCAAGGGCTTCACCACGCTCGCCGATGCCGCCGCGCGCTTCGCCGCGCAAGGGGTGACGAAGGACAAGCACGTCATCTGCTATTGCGGCGGCGGCATCTCCGCCACCATCGACCTGTTCCTGCTGCACCAGCTCGGCTTCGACGACCTCACGCTCTACGACGGCTCGATGGGCGAGTGGGCGAAGGACGAGTCGCTGCCGATCGAGACGGATTGAGCTGTTCTTGCCGGACCGCGGGCGTCCGGCCCGCCTCATGAGCATGAGCGGGCGGGACGCCCGCCCTCCGGCAAGAGCTCACTGCAGCACGCCGAGCGCCTTCAGCTTCTCGATCTCGGCGGCGGCGTAGCCGGCCTCGCGCAGCACGGCCTCCGAGTGCTGGCCGACGGTGGGAGCGCGGACAGGGGCGACCTTGGTCTCGCCGTCGAGATGGAACGGGCTCGACACGGTGAGGGCCTGGCCGTCGGCGAACGGCACCAGCGCGCCGATGCCGATCGCCTGGCGGTCTTCCGCCGCTTCGTCGACGGTGCAGACCGCACCGAAGGTGACGCCCGCCTTCTCGAGGATCGTGCGCCAGTCGGCGAGATCGCGGGTGGCGAAGATGCCGTCGAGGATCGCCGTCAGCGCGGCATGGTTCGCCCGCCGGTCGAGCAGCGTGGCGAAGCGCGGGTCGCGCGCGAGAGGCTCCGCGTCGATCGCCTTCAGGAAGCTCTCGAGCTGGCGCGCCTCGTTGTGCAGCGCCATCAGGAACCAGCGGCCGTCGCGGCAGCGATAGTGGTTGGCCAGCGCGCTCGGCGCGTCGCTGCGCGGCGGGCGATGCGGCACGTGCTCGCCGAACAGGCGGTTCTGCACGTAGCAGCCGTTGGCCCACAGGCCGTTCTGCAGCAGCGAGGTCTGCGCCACGCCGCCCCGTCCGGTCCGCTCACGGCGATAGAGCGCGGTGACGATCGCGGCGTAGAGCGCGGTCGCGGTGGGGTGGTCGCCCAAGCCCGGGACGGAGCGCGCCGGCTCGGTGTCCGGCGTGGCGCGCACCATGTCCATCAGGCCGGTGCGCGCCCAGTAGGCGGTGGCGTCGAAGCCGGTGCGCGCCGCTTCCTCGCCGGCCTCGCCATAGGCGGAGATCGAGCCGTAGACCAGCCGCGGGTTGATCGCCAGCAGGTCGGCGGCGGCGATCTTGAGCCGCTCACGCACCGGCAGCGGGAAGTTGGTGATGAAGACGTCGGTCGAGCCGATCAGCCGCTGCAGCACGGCGAGGCCGTCGGGATGCTTGAGGTCGATCGCCAGGCTGCGCTTGTTGCGCGCGGTGAGCTGCCACCAATAGTCGGTGACCTTGCCCGGCACCGCCGCCAGCGCGCGCCACGGATCGCCCGCGCCCGGCGGCTCGATCTTGATCACCTCCGCGCCGAAGTCCGACAGAATGGTCGCCGCCGCCGGGCCCGCGATCCAGCTCGCGCAATCGATCACCTTGAGGCCGGCGAAAAGTCCATCGGTCATGGGGCTTCG
Source organism: uncultured Rhodospirillales bacterium (assembly GCA_945957125.1). GTDB lineage: Bacteria > Pseudomonadota > Alphaproteobacteria > Reyranellales > Reyranellaceae > Reyranella. Next base: position 5,933 of record CAMFJT010000059.1, read on the forward strand.
TCCTTCTTGATTATGCGGGCTGCCCGCGAAGGCTAGCGACCGGTCCGGAACAAGCAAATCCTTTCGTTCGATCGTCCAGCCGGCGCGTTGTCATTCGGCGGGCTCGGCCTTCACGGGCCTCCGGCGCAGGGCGAAGGCGGCGAACTTGCGGCGGTAGTCGGGATGCTCGGTGCCCATGAGGCGGTCCCACCAGCCGAAGTACAGGCCGTAATTGTAGCGCCCGGTCTCGTGGTGCAGGTCGTGGTGGGTCGTGGTGTTGTTCCAGCCCAGCCAGCGGCCCGGCGCGAAGGCGGGCGGATGGATCTCCACCCCGGCATGGCCCATGACGTTGCGTCCGATCTGGATGGCGAGGAACAGCGCCACGCCGATCTGGTGCATCGGCACGCAGGCGAGGAAGAGGGGCACGAAGGCGGCCTGCACGATCGCCTCCGGGACGGAGAAGGAATAGGCGGTCCACGGCGTCGGCGTGCGCGACAGGTGATGCGTGCGATGGAACAGCCGGAACAGGCGCCGATGGTGCATCGCCCGATGCGTCCAGTAGAACCAGGTGTCGTGCGCGACCAGCATGACCGCCAGCGACAGCACCAGGTAGAGCGGCCCGGCCTTGTCGAAGTTCCAGTAGATCATCACCCAGCCGTGCCGCGCCGCGATCAGGACCGCGACGGTGACGAGGGCGAAGACCAGCGTCGTGCGCAGCGAGAGCACGACCTCCCGGCCGATGTCGCCGGCGGTGGCGCGCCGCGCCTGGAGCTTGCGCTCCGCCAGCCCGGCGCGCCAGAACACCGCCAGGACGGCGGTCATCAGGCTGGCCGCCACGACGTAGCGCGCGCTGTCGATCAGCCACAGGATGGGCAGGAGGGAGACGGCGTCAGGCATCGCTGCCTCCTGGGAGCAGTCGCCCCAAAGGCGTCAACCCTGACGTCTTTCGTGCTGCGTCCTCGTCATGCCGGGGAGGCTGGGCGGGGGAAAGCCTCGGTAGGGTTGTCGTCCCGTTGCAGATCATGACCTGACAGCGGGAATGTCCGCCGGGTCGCATGGCCCCACCCGGCCTCCCCCGTATGACGGAGGAGGAGGACGAGCACGGGCGAGGGGGCGGTATCGTCCGGAGCGTGTGTGAATTTTTGATGACGGAAAGTCTTCTTCCGGATGGGGCGGCGGTGCCGGCGTCTTGGATCTGCCGCCTCACGGCCGGACCGCGTAGTGCTTCTCTTCGATCAGCGGCGATCCGGAGACCTCGCTGATGCGGCGCTTGAGGGCCGCCCGGACGTCGTTCGACTTGTAAACCGAGCGCGCCAGCTCGACGAAGGCCGGTCCGAAATCCGCCCGCCGCTCGCAGTCCCGAATGCGCTCCTCGGCGTCCCATAGCCGTTCGTTCACTTCCTGCAGCGCCTTCTCCAATTCGGCGATGTCGGCGTCGTTGCCGTCGCAGCGCCCGCGCGCCGCTTCCAGCAAGCGCAATTCCGTGCGGACGTTGCCGAGCTTGGCGGGATCGGCTATCCGCGCGCTCTTGATGCGCAGGATAGTGATCTTGTCGACCAGCTCCCCGAACGACACGGGCACGAAGACGATCCCATCGGGGGTGGAGGTCGCTGGTGCCATCCAGCCGACCCTATCATCGGCGAGAAGCGGAAGCCAAACCTTGCGGCGGCCGGGCGGCCATGTTTGACTCGATGCTGCGGCTTGAGAGAGAATCCGATGGTTCGGCCGAGGTCGCAGAGAGTGGCGATGCGTTCAATCTGGAGGCCAGCAAGCAGGGCCGCGTCGATGTCTGCACGCTTGTCGCGTCTCCGCGCCGGGACATCGTCGTGCCGGCCGCTGCCGTGACGACTTCCGCCGGCGCGGCGGCGGCGGCGGAGAAGCCGCCCTATCCGTCGCCGGCCGAGCTGCCGACCCAGGAGGGGCCGCTCGGCATCCGGTTCGACTTCAACAGCGGTTGCCGCGTCCATCTGCCGAGCAGCGAGCAACCGTGGCGCGTGCTGCTGACCGACCTCGATACCGGCAACATCCTGTTCGAGACGACGCTCGACGGCGGCATCGTCAACAGCACCAAGCGCTACTACATCCGCTTCGGGATCGAGATATGGTCCGGCGGCACCAGCGTGTTCCGGCACGAGCATGCGCCGCACGGCCGCGACGTTCTCGTGCAGTTTCCGGTCGGCACGGTCGGCGACATCGTCGGCTGGTTGCCCTACGCCGTGAAGTTCCAGCAGCGGCACGGCTGCCGGCTGTCCTGCGCGATGGGCGAGAAGCTCATCGCGCTGTTCGCCGGCGCCTATCCCGAGATCGTGTTCCTGACGCACGACGAGGTGCAGCCCGAACGCTTCTACGCGACCTACAGCATGGGCCTGTTCTTCGACGATCGGGACGGCATCTTCCAGCCGTGCGATTTCCGCCTGGTCGGCCTCCATCGCACCGCCGGCCACATCCTCGGGGTCGATCCGGCCGAGGTGCCGCCCCGGCTCAGCTACGCCGACGACAGCCGCCCGATCGAGGAGCCTTACGTCTGCATCGCCGCGCAGAGCACGATGCAGGGCAAGTACTGGAACAATCCCGAGGGCTGGCGGAGCATCGTCGCGTTCCTGAAGGAGCACGGCTTCCGTGTGATCTGCATCGACGAGAAGCGCACGCACGGCACCGGCCTGGTGTGGAATCACATCCCGTGGGGAGCGGAGGACCGTACCGGCAGCCAGGGCCTGCAGGAGTGCGCGCGCTGGCTGCGGCACTGCGCGTTCTTCGTCGGCCTCTCGAGCGGCCTTTCGTGGGTGGCCTGGGCGGCAGGCTGCCCGGTGGTGATGATCAGCGGCTTCAGCCATCCGCTGACCGAGTTCGAGACGCCCTATCGCGTGATCAACTACCATGCGTGCAACAGTTGCTGGAACGATCCGCGCGTACGCTTCGACCACAAGGACTTCCTGTGGTGCCCACGCCACAAGAACACGTCGCGCCACTACGAATGCACACGGCTCATCACCGTCGAGCACGTCAAGGCCACGATCCGTCGGATTCCGGCCTTCCAGACCCATAGCGCGGCGCGCCTCGATGACGCCGGCCTGAAGGAAGCATCGGCATGACCACCACCGTCGTCAGCGGACAGAATTTGGTCGTGTCCTCGGGCCAGACCCTCGAGGACGTCGTCGTGCTATCGGGCGGCTCCATCTACGTGCGCAACGGAGGCTCAGTGGTCGGCGCCACCGTCAGCAGCGGCGGCTACGTCGTCGTCTCTTCCGGCGGCAGCACGACCTCGGTCGTGTTCGAGAGCGGCGCCACGGGGGTGGTATCGTCCGGGGGCCAGACCAGCGCGAACACCTTCCACGGGGACGCCATCGAGGGTGTCCTGGCGGGCGGGGTCATCTACGACACGGTCCTGAGCGGCGGCTTCGTGCACTGCTTCGGAACGCCCTACGGCTCGCTCCTCCTCGACGGCTCCGAGCTCGACGTCGAGTCCGGCATCGTCGGCAGCGGCACGATCGTGCGCAGCGGCGGCTACGAGCACGTGTATGGCTCGGCGGTGCAAACCGTGGTCAGCAGCGGCGGCCGCGAGATCGTCCATTCGACCGGCGAGACCACCGCGACGGTGATCGACACTGGCGGCTTCCAGGTCGTCTCGTCCGGTGCGGTCACCCATGCCACCACCATCCTCGCCGGCGGCTCCGCCTCCATTCATTTCGGCGCCGTGATCAGCAACACCGTCGTCAGCGGCGGCCTCGAAGGGCTGGCGGGCACGGCAGTCGGGACCCATGTCGCCAGCGGCGGCTACGAGCTGGTCTCGTCGGGCGGCGTCGCGAACGGCACGAGCCTCGACGACGGCGCCTTCCAGATCGTCTCCTCCGGCGGCTTCGCGAGCGGCACGACCGTGCAGTCGGGCGGCAGCGCCGTCGTGATGTCGGGCGGCACCGCCAGCGCCATCGTCGTCTCCGGCGGCAGCGTCCATGTCAACGGCACGACCAGCGCCACGATCGTCAGCACGGGCAGCGAGGTCGTCATGGCCGGGGGGCTCGCGCAGGGCGCCGTGGTCCTCGCCGGCGGCTACGAATATGTCTACGGCACGACCAGCGGCACGACCGTCAGCAGCGGCGGCCGCGAGATCGTGTCGTCGAGCGGCGTGGCGAGCGGCACGCTGTTCGCCAGCGGCGCCACCGGAATCGTCTCCACCGGCGGCACCGCGAGCGCTTCAGTCATCCTCGCCGGCGCCACGCAATCGGTCCTTACCGGCGGCGTCGTCAGCGGGACGATGGCAAGCGGCACCCTGCTCGTCGCCGGCCAGGCCAGCGCGACGTCCGTCGCCAGCGGAGGAACGGAGACGGTGGGGCCGGGTGGCTTGGCCTCGGCCACGACCGTCTCCAGCGGCGCGCTCCAGACCGTCTCCTCGGCCGGAACGGCGAGTGCCTCGCGGATCCTCGCCGGCGGCATGCAGGCGGTGCTGTCGGGCGGGACGGCCAATGGCACCCTCCTCAGCGGCGGAACCCAGTCGATCGCGGGCACGGCGAGCGGGACTTCGGTCGGCAGCGGCGGCAGCGAGCTCGTCACCTCCGGCGGCCGGGCGAGCGCGACGGTGGTGAGCAGCGGCGGCCAGGAAACCGTCTCGTCGGGCGGCACGGCGAGCGGCACGACCGTCCTGTCGGGCGGCAGCGCCGTGGTGCTGGCCGGCGGCATGACCAGCGGCGCGATCGTCAACGGCGGAAAGCTCTCCGTCTACGGCTTGACCAGCGCCACGAGCGTCGGAAGCGGCGGCATCGAGGCGGTGGAAGCCGGTGGCGTGGCGGGCGGCACCGTCGTCGCCAGCGGCGGCAGCGAGCAGGTGAGGGGCACCACCCACGGCACCACCGTCGCCAGCGGCGGCAGCGAGGCGGTGTCCGCCGGCGGTGTGGCGAGCGGCTCGGTTCTCTCGAACGGGGCCGTCGGCGTCGTCTCCTCGGGCGGCGTCGCGCTCGGCGCGGTCGTGCAGGCAGGCGCCACCGAGACCGTCCTGTCGGGCGGCATGGCGACGGGCGCGACGGTCAGCGGCTCGCTGCTCGTTTCGGGCCAGACCGGCAGCACGGCCATCGCCAGCGGCGGCAGCGAAAGCGTGCGCTCCGGCGGGGCGACGAATGCCACCACCGTCTCCAGCGGCGGCGCGCAGGTGGTCTCCTCGGGCGGCGCCGCGGCGGCGACCACGATCCTCGCGGGCGGGAGCGCGACCGTGCTGGTGGGTGGCGCTGCGAGAACCGCCACGGTCAGCGGCGGCCGGCTGATCGTCTCCGGCACGACCAGCGCGACGACGATCCGGACCGGCGGCAGCGAAGAGATCGGATCGGGCGCGGTGGCCAATGCCACGACGATCGACAGCGGCGGCATCCAGACCCTGTCGTCCGGCGGCGTCGCGAGCGCCGCCCTCGTGCTCTCCGGCGGTACCCAGACCGTCCTCTCCGGCGGCGTCGCGAAGGGCGACACCGTGCGCGGCGGCCATGTCGACCTTTACGGCCAGGGCAGCGGGACGACGATCAGCAGCGGCGGCGGCGTCGATATCGAGGTCGGCGGCCTTTCCAGCCAGGCGGTCGTGCGGGCCGGCGGCGTCGCCACGGTCTACGGCACGACGAGCCAGACCGTCGTCAGCAGCGGCGGCACCGAGGCCGTGGCGTCGGGCGGGACGGCCAGCCGGAGCGTCGTCAGCTCCGGCGGCAGCCAGCTCGTCTCCTCCGGAGGCGGTGCCAACCTCACCTCCGTCCTCGACGGCGGCCTGCAGAAGATCCTCGCCGGCGGGCTGGCCAGCGGCACGCGCGTCATCGGCGGCCGCGTCGAGACCTACGGCACGACCAGCGCGACGGCAGTCAGCGGCGGCGGGACGGAAGCGGTGATGTCCGGCGGTGTGGCGAGCCGCACGACGGTCAATGGCGGCGCCTCTCAGGTCGTGTCATCCGGCGGAACGACCAACCTCACCTCGGCGCTCGACGGCGGCATCCAGACGGTCCTCGCCGGCGGGCTGGCCAGCGGGACGCGCGTCACCGGCGGCCGTCTCGATGTCTACGGTACGGCCAGCGCGGCGGTCCTCAACAGCGGCGGCCTGCAGACGATCTTCTCCGGCGGCGTGGCGAACGCGGCGATCGTCTCTGCCGGAGCCGCGCAGCAGGTCCAGTCCGGCGGCACGGCGAGCGGCACGAGCGTGCGCGGCGGCCATGTCGACGTCTCCGGCACGACCAGCGCGACGGCGGTGAGCAGTGGCGGGGCGGAAGTCGTGCTCGCCGGCGGCGTGACCCGCGCGTCGATCGTCAGCAGCGGCGGCTCGCAGGTGGTGTCCTCCGGCGGCAAGGCGAATGCGACGATCCTCCTTGCCGGAGGAGCTCTGCAGATCCTGTCGGGCGGCACGGCCAGCGGCACCAGTGTCAGCGGTGGCTCTGTCGACGTGTCCGGTATCGCCACCGGTACCGACCTTTCCGCCGGGGGAGGCGAGATCGTCAAGGCGGGAGGCATCGCCAGCGGCGCGACCGTCCGCAGCGGCGCCGCCGAGCTCGTTTCCTCCGGCGGCACGGCCAACGCCGCCTTGGTCCTCTCCGGCGGCGCGCAGTACGTGCTGGCCGGCGGCACCGCCAGCGGCACCATCCTCCGGGGCGGCCATGTCGAGTTGTACGGCGTGGACAGCGGCACCGTGGTGTCGAGCGGCGGCAGCGAGTCGGTCCTGGCGGGCGGCGTCGCCAACGGTGCGACCGTCTCCGGCGGCGGCTTCGTCATCGTGATGGGCACCGCCAACCAGACGGTCGTGAGCAGTGGCGGCATCGAGATCGTGGCATCGGGCGGTCTGGCCAGCGGATCCGTCCTGCGCGGCGGGGCGTTCCAGATCGTCTCCTCCGGCGGCGTGGCGAGCGGCGCATCGATCTCGGCCGGCGCCGTGGAATCGGTGCTGGCCGGCGGCGTCGCCCGCGATGTCGCGCTCAATGGCGGGACAGCCTCGGTTTTCGGCACCACCAGCCGGACCGTCGTCGGCAGCGGCGGCAGCGAGATGGTCGCCTCGGGCGGCTTCACGAGCGGCACCGCGGTCGGCAACGGCGGCTTCCAGGTCGTGTCGGCGGGAGGGCTCGCCAGCGCCACGGCGGTGTCGAGCGGCGGCATCCAGTACACGATGGGCACCAGCACCGCGATCACCGTCTATGGCGGCGGCTACGCGCTGGTCCTGTCCGGCGGCGTGCTCAGCGGCGCCACGATCGCCGGCGGCCTGCTCGAGCTGCAGGGCGGCGCGACGACGGGCAGCGGGACGATGGCCTTCGTCAGCAGCGGCGGGACGCTCAAGCTCGACCGGTCGACGGCCTTCACCGGCACGATCGGCGGCTTCGATTTCAACGATCAGATCGACCTCGCCGACGTCTCCTATGGCGGATCGACGACGTTCGGCTATTCCGGCGATTCGCTGGGCGGGATTTTGACGGTGACGGATGGCGTGCATACCGCCGCGCTCGCGCTGCTTGGGCAATACACCGCCGCCGGTTTCACCCTCGCCACCGACCAGCATGGCGGCACCCTGATCTCCCAGTCTCTCGCCCAGGCCCTCCTCGAGCCGCCGCCGGGCAACCACACGCAGAGCAGCCTCGCCCTGTCGACCTCCTGAGCGATCGTGAACCACGACACGCATGAGGCGGGCGGGACGCCCGCGCTCCGGCAAGAGCCTGACGACTCTGTCGTCGCGTTCCGTCAGGCCGCGCGGCGGCGTCCGCGCTTCGGTGCGGGCGGGCGGCGAGAAGGCGTGCTGCCGCCCTGGAGGCTGCGCTTGAGGGCGGCCATCAGGTCGACCACCTTGCCGTCGTCGTTGGCCGGCGCGACGGGCCGCACCGGCCGGCCCTTCTTCTTCTGCTCGATCAGCGCGCGCAGGGCGTCCTCGTAGCGATCGACGAAGTCGGCGGGGTCGAACGTGCCGGCCTGCTGCTCGACGATCTTCTCGGCGATGGCGAGCATCTGCGGATCGGGCTTGGGCAGCGGCGCGGTCGGCATCCCGGCCACGTCGCGCACCTCCTCGGCGGTGCGCAGCGTGGTGAGCAGCAGGCCCGCCTCCTCGATCTCGATCGCGCAGATCCGCTCGCGCGTGCTCATCACCAGCCGGCCGATCGCGACCATGCCCTTGCGCTTCATCGCCTCGCGGATCACCGCGAACGCCTCGATGCCGGTCTTGCCACTCGGCAGGAGATGGTAGGGCGTGTCCCAGTACAATCGATCGATGCCCTCGCGCGGCACGAACTTCTCGATGTCGACGATGCGCGTCGACTCGAGCTTCACCTGCTCGAAGTCCTCCTTGTCGAGCAGCACGTACTCGCCTTTGGCGATCTCGAAGCCCTTCACCAGATCGCCGCGCGAGAGTTCCTCACCGGTGCCGGCGTCGACGGTCTTCATGCGCACGCGGTTGTTGGTCTGCGGGTTGATGTAGTTGAAGCGGACGGTCTCCGCCTCGCTGGTCGCGGGATAGAGCGCGACCGGACAGGTGACGAGCGAGAGGCGCAGATGCCCCTCCCAGGACGGACGAACAGCCATGTGTGACCCCTCACGATGGGGACTCAATGGGCCGGCGGGCGACTCGTTGCGGGTCGATTTTCCTCCGCTAGATGCAGTGCCGGTTCCCGTTTTGGCCGCGCAAGGGATGGTCCTGCCCGGCCGCGGGGCGCCCCTCGAGCGCGTCTTCACATTTCTCCCCACGGTTGTTCGCCGGATCGTCCCACCATCGACGGTGCGCGGCGGTTTCGGTTTGCGATTCCTAAGTCACAGCAAATAGCTACTCCCATGTGGCGAACGAACATCCCCTGATCGAACTCTCCCGGAGGACCCGCTGATGTGTGTCGGCAGCTCCCCCGGAATCCCGTCGGCCCCGCTGATGCCAGCGGCACCGGGCCCGGCACCCACCTCGCTCGACCCCGCAGTCGTCCGCGCGGGCGACGAGATGAAACGCAAGGCGCAGGCCGCCGCGGGCTACGCCAGCACGATCACCAACAGCGGCGGCGGCGCGGGGCTTCTCACGCCGGCCTTCGTCGCCGGCACGCCGGGGTTCAAGACCCTGACGGGAGCGTGAGAGCCATGCCGCGCACCGAACGTGCTCTCGCCGGGCATCTCAACACGCGCTTCGCCGAGCTGAAGCGGATCCGCCATTCGTGGGAGCCGGGCTGGCGCGACATCGCGCGCTACCAGATCCCCCAGCGCGGCGAGTTCCTGCGCACCGCGAGCCAATCCGATCGCGGCGTGCGCAAGAACCAGGCGATCGTCGACATGGTCGCGCACTTCGCGCTGCGCGTGCTGCGCGCGGGCCTGATGGGGGGGCTGACGCCGCGCACCCAGCCGTGGTTCCGGCTCACCGTCGCCGACCAGCGCGTGGCCAACGACGCCGACGTGAAGGCGTGGCTCGACCATGCCGCCGAGCGCATGCTGATGGTGTTCAACCAGTCCAACCTCTACCAGACGCTGCACCTGCTCTACGGCGAGGTCGCGGGCTTCGGCACCGCCTGCGCGCTGATGCGGCCGGACTTCGAGGAGGTCCTGCGCTTCTACCCGCAGACCGTCGGCACCTACTGGCTGGCCAACGACCATCGCATGGTGACCGACACCTTCATCCGGCGCTTCGCGCTGCCCGCGCGCGCGGTGATCGGCGAGTACGGCGAGGATCGCGTCAGCGCCGACGTGCGCCAGCGCAAGGGCCGCGCCGGTGCCGACGGCAACGTCATGCTGATCCACTGCATCGAGCCGAACGACGAGTACGAGCCCGACGCATTCGGCACGCGCGGCAAGCGCTGGCGCTCGGTGACCTGGGAGGAGGGCAAGGAGGATCGCCTCCTGCGCATCGCCGGCTACGACCGCTGGCCCGTTCTCACGCCGCGCTGGGAGGTGCTGTCGGACGATCCCTACGGTACCGGCTGCGGCCACGCGGCCGACGCCGACGTGAAGTCGCTGCAGGTGCTGGCGCGGCGCCGGCACAACGCGGTCGACAAGCACGTCAACCCGCCGATGGCCTTCCCGGCGGAGCTGAAGAACCAGCCGTCGGGCACCACGCCGGGCTTCGTGAACTACTTCGCGGGCAACCTGAACGAGAAGATCGGGCGGCCGATGTACCAGACCAACCCGTCGGTGATCGGCCCGCTCAAGGACCTGATCGGCGACGAACGGGACATCGTGAACCGCTGCTACTTCGCCGACCTGTTCCTGATGATCTCGCAGATGGACGGCATCCAGCCGCGCAACCAGCTCGAGATCATCGCGCGCAAGGAAGAGAAGCTGATGATGCTCGGGCCCGTGCTGGAGAGCCTGCACGGCGACCTGCTCAAGCCGCTGATCGACTGGAGCTTCGAGGAGATGATGCGGCACGGCCTGTTCGCGCCGCCGCCGCGCGCGCTGGAGGGCTGGCCGCTCGAGGTCGAGCTGATCTCGATGCTCGCCCAGGCGCAGAGCGCGGCCCGCGTGCAGTCGATCGAGCGCAGCGTGGGCTTCGTCGGCTCGCTGGTCGGCGCCTTCCCGCAGGCCGGCGACAAGCTCGACGTCTACGACGCCATCGACAAGCACGCCGATGCGATCGGCACGCCGGCCGGCATCATCCGCGCGACCGGCGAGGCGCAGCAGCTCGCGCAGGCGCGGGCGAAGCAGGCCTCGATGGCGCAGGCGGTGCAGGTCGGATCGGCGCTGGCGCAGGGCGCCAAGACGCTCTCCGAGGCGCAGGTCGGCGACCGCAATGGCCTGGAGGCGCTGACCGGTGCGGTGCCGGCGCAGGCCGCGCCATGAGCCGCGACCTCAACGACACCCGCCAGAACCGGCGGCTCGCGCAGATCGCGAAGCTCGCCGATGCCGGCGACGACGCCGCGCTCGCGGCGGTGCTGCGGACCGAAGACGGGCGCCGCGTGCTGTCCCGGCTGGCGCGCGACTTCGGCTGGATGGCCGAGACGTGGGACGCCACGAGCGCGCGGCAGACCGACTTCAACGCCGGCCTGCAGAGCGCGGCACGCCGGCTGATGGGCTGGGCCGAGCGGGTCGCGCCGGCCGACTTCCTCACCGCCATCGGCGAGGCGACCCGACGCGATGTCGAGGCGGGCCAGCTCGCCGCGGCGGCAACCCTCAAGGAGCAGGACAATGGCTGAAGACGACGAAGTGCAGGACCGGGAAGGCGCAACGCTTCCCGCCATGGCGGAGGCCGAGGGCGAGGGCATCGCCGAGCGTGCCGAGCCGACGGCCGAGCGGCCCGAAGCCGGGCCGGTCGACTACGACCGGCTGATCTCCGACGCCGTGGCGCCCGAAGGGGTCACGCTCGATCCGGAGCTGACCCGCGCCGGCAGCGAGCTGCTCGCCCGCCACGGCATCCCCGCCGAGGCCGCGAAGGACCTCGCCGGCTTCTTCGCCCGCCAGCAGAAGGCGGGCGCGGAGGGCAATGCCCGCGCCTTCGCCGAGCAGGTCGGCGCGTGGCGCGCGCAGTCGGAGAAGCGGACGACGGCGGAGGAGCGCGGCATCGCCAAGGACGCGGCACTCCGCCTCTTCGGCAGGGAGGAGCTCGCGGTGCTCGACCTCTTCGGGGTCACCAACCGCGCCGGCTTCATCAAGGCCCTGGCGAAGGCCGGCAAGGCGATGCGGGACGATGCGTACGTGCCCGGCAATGCCGCGGTCAACGGCACACGCGATGCCCGCGCGCATTTCCCCAACAGCAACATGAACCCCTGATCGAAAGGAACCATCGACGTGGCAACCGCAAACACCACCACCGCCTACACGCTGGCCGACTTCGCCAAGAACCTCGCGCCCGACGGCTCGATCGCCGACGTGGCCGAGCTGCTGAGCCAGCGCAACGAGATCCTCGAGGACATGCTGTGGATCGAGGGCAACCTGCCGACCGGCCATCGCGATTCGGTGCGCACGTCGCTGCCGACGCCGACCTGGCGGCGCATGAACCAGGGCGTCGATCCGACCAAGACGACGGAGACGCAGGTCACCGACACCTGCGGCATGTCCGAGGCGATCGCCATCATCGACAAGGCGCTGGCCGACCTCAACGGCAACTCCGCGCGCTGGCGCATGAGCCAGAACAAGGGGTTCCTCGAGGGCATGGCGCAGGACATGGCGGCACAGCTGCTGTACGCCAACTCCGCGCTCAATCCCGAGAAGCCGATGGGCTTCGCGCCGCGCTTCGCCTCGCTCTCCACCGGCACCTCGCAGACGGCGAACAACATCGTCAACGCCGCGGGCTCGACCTCGTCCCAGCAGTCCTCGATCTGGCTGGTCGGCTGGGGCGACGACAAGGTGCGCGGCATCTTCCCCAAGGGGTCGAAGGCGGGGCTGCAGGACACCGACGAAGGCGAGGAGTGGGCCTTCGACGCCAACAACAAGCGCTACAAGGCCTACATCACGCACTACGTGTGGAAGGCGGGGCTGAGCGTCAAGGATTGGCGCTACATCGTGCGCATCGCCAACATCGACACCTCGGCGAACGCCGGCGGCCTGCGCTCCTCGACGCCGCCCGACCTCGTCGACCTGGTCGACCAGGCGATCGCCAAGATCCCGAACCTCGGGGCGTGCCGGCCGGCGCTCTACATGAACCGCTCGGTCAAGCGGCAGTTCAACAAGCAGCGCAACCGCGGCGCGCAGGTCTCGGGCACCGTCAACCTGACGACCATCCGCGACACCTCGACCGACGACCAGCGCGGCGTGATCAAGCGCTTCGACAACTACGACGGCATCCCGCTGCGCATCGTCGACCAGATCCTCAACACCGAATCGGTCGTGTCCTGAACGGCACGCAGGAAGGAACAGAACCATGATCGTCGACAACAACCTCTACATGTCGGACGCCCAGGCCGTCACGTCCACGGCGTCCTCGACCAGGAGCCTCGACATGGCGACCGCGCTGCGCAATGTCGGCGGCGGCGAGCCGGTCGAGCTCGTCGTGCAGGTCGCCACCACCGTCACGGCGTCGGGCGCAGCGACCGTGACGTTCTCGCTCGACGACAGCGCGGACAACTCGACCTTCACCTCGCAGGTGCTGACGGCGGCGATCGGCAAGGCCTCGCTGGTGGCGGGCTACGAGGTGTTGCGCATCCGGCTGCCGGCCGGCCTGCAGCGCTACATCCAGGTGACCTACACCGTGGCCACCGGGCCGCTGACGGCGGGCGCGTTCAACGCCTACCTCGCCCTCGACCGGCAGGACAATCTCGCCCGGCCGTCCGGCTTCAGCGTGTTGTAGGGGCGCGCTCATGGCCAAGCCGAAGATGACCGACGAGGTCAGCAAGGGCGATCTCGTGCGCCTGCTGGAGCCGCACTACGACGGCTTCCAGCGGCTCGAGGCCGGCGCCGTCGTGCGCTGGTGGAACGAGGCGCCGCCGGACCCGCGCTACGCGGTGCCGGCCGACAGCGCGGTGCCCGCGCCGCTCGAGGCGCCGCCGATGACCGACGGCAGGCCGCCGGCCGACTACGTCGATCCGCTGACCGGCAGGAAGCCGGCCGTGGGATCGGTCTGACCGTTCCCGGAGCCGGCGCGCCGCCGGCTCCGGCCCTCTCCCCGCATTCGACGATGGATCCCGATCATGACGCACGACGTAGGTTATCTCGACCAGACGCGGACCAACGCGCCGCGCGTGCCGGTCACCAAGTTCACCCCGCTGCCGGTCTCGGCCGGGACCGACTACGAGACGGTCGCCGCGAGCCAGACAGACCAGGTGCTGGGCGCGACCGGCGCCGTCGGCGACTATCTCGCCGGCGTGCTGATCGTGCCCGGCACCACCTCGCCGGGCGCGGTGTCGATCAAGGACGGCAACGGCTCGGGCATCGCGATCTTCGCCGGCGGCGCGGGGTCGGTGACGACGCTGCACCCCTTCTTCGTGCCGATCGGCGCCCGCTGCGTCGCCGCGACCAGCTCCGGCTGGAAGGTCACGACCGGCGCGAACGTGACGGCGATCGGCGTGGGCGCGTTCACATGAGCATCCAGCTCGCCCATCGCACGCCGAGCCCGGCGGTGTTCGGGCTGGACGCCGCCGCCGTGGCCTGGACGGTTGCCGTCGCGGGCAATGGCGGCACGGTGTCGGCCGGCCGCGCGGTGCTGGTCAGTGCGCTCGTGGCGGCGCTGAAGGCTTCCGGCGCGTGGTCGCAGATCGACGATCTATGGCTGCTCACCGCGGAGGGAGCGGCCCAGGCGCTGACCTCGCTGAAGCAGGGACGGCTGGCGACGGCCGTCAACTCGCCGACCTTCACGACCGATCAGGGCTACGCCTTCGACGGCGCCACCAGCTACATCGACACGGGCTTCGTTCCCTCGAGCCACGCCGTGGCGATGACCGGCGCGTCGATGTCGATCGGCGCCTACGAGCGGACCAATGTCGGGGCCACCACCTATGCCATCGGCGATGCCAACGGCACCAACCAGAACCTGCGTCTGGTGCCGCGCTCGAGCGGGAACCAGTATGTCGCCTCGCTCGACTCCGCGTCGACGAACGTCGGGTCGGGCATCACCGACAGCCGGGGCCTGACGGTCGCCAACCGCACTGCCGGCGGCGCCTTCGGGGTGAGCAGGAACGGCGGCGCCTTCACGACCTTCACGCCGGGCACGAACGCCACGGTGCTGCCGACGCTCGGCATCTATATCGGCGCGCAGAACCTGAATGCCGCCGCCGCCAACTTCAGGGCCTCGACGATCGGAGCCGCCTTCGTCGGCGGCGAGCTGGCCGCGCAGAACGTCGCGGACCTCTACGCCGCTCTCCAGACCTTCATGACCGCGATCGGAGCGAACGTATGACCACCGTGATCCTGCTCGCGGCGGAAGACGCCGCCCTCGTGCGCGGTCCCTCGGCGACGGTCGAAGGCGCGGCGCTCGCACCGGTCGCCACGGCCGACGGCCGCTACGCCCTGCCGCTCGCGGTGCTCGACGATCCCGCCCATGTCGCACATCGGCCGCTGCTTGCCGGCCTGTCGACGGCGGACGCGAGCACCATTGCCTGGCCGGAAGAGGGCGTGTGATGGACCAGGCCGCGATCGAGACCGCCAAGCTGCTGGGCAGCGGGTCCGTGCAGCTGCTGCTCGCCGTCGGCCTGGTGTTCGCCGTCGGCGTCGCGATCTGGCTGGGGCGGACGCTCTACAGCGAGCTCAAGGGCTGCAACGCACAGATGCTCGATCTTTCGAGCCGCAAGATCGAATCGGACAACAAGCTGGCGAACGCGCTCGAGGGCCTCGAGCGCGTCGTGGAGACCGCGTTGCGCGGGGGCACGCGATGACCCGTCCGCGGATCGCAAGGAGGCAGGGATGAAAACCAGCGAGAAGGGCCTGCAGCTCATTGCCGGCTTCGAGGGGCTGCGCCTCGCGGCCTACCCCGATCCGGGAACCGGCGGCGAGCCGTGGACCATCGGCTACGGCCATACCGACGGCGTCCGCCCGGGCGACCGCTGCACGGAAGCGCAGGCGATGGGCTGGCTGCAGGACGATGTGCGCTTCGCCGAGGCCGCCGTCTCGCGCAACGTCACGGTCGCGCTGGAGCAGAACCAGTTCGATGCCCTGGTCAGCTTCACGTTCAACCTGGGGGCAGGCGCGTTCGCGCAGTCGACGCTGCTGAGGCTGCTCAACCGGGGCGACTACGCCGGGGCGGCGGGGCAGTTCGGGCGATGGGTCCATGTCGGCGCGGCCGTGCTGCACGGCCTCGTTCGTCGCCGCGCCGCCGAGCGCGCGCTGTTCGA
The DNA here is from genome assembly GCA_945957125.1 of uncultured Rhodospirillales bacterium. Lineage (GTDB taxonomy): Bacteria > Pseudomonadota > Alphaproteobacteria > Reyranellales > Reyranellaceae > Reyranella. The sequence goes on from CAMFJT010000059.1 coordinate 21,568, forward strand.
GACGCCCGCGCACGACCCGGCGGAGGCGGCGTGATGGCCGGCCTGCCGACATCCGTTGTCGTGGCGATCGCCGCCACGGCGCTGATCGCCGCCGGCGCGAGCGGCGCCTGGCTCGTCTACCGCAAAGGCGAGACGGCCGGCGCCGCCGCGATCGGCACCGCCGTGCAGACCCGGACCGTCAAGGCGCTCGACGCCGCCCGCAGCAGCAAGGAGAAGGCCGATGATCAGGTTCGCCGCACCCCTTATGGCGATCGCGTTGATGGGCTGCGCTGAGCGCGCGCCGCTCGTGACGGCGGTCGACACGCTCTGCCTGTCGACCTCGCGTCCGGCGATCACCGACGCCCAGCGCGCCGCCTTCAAGGCCGACCGGGCGACGTGGGAGCCGCTGGTCGACTGGCTCGCATCCTTCCTGAAGGTGCGCGACGCGGCCTGCCTCGGGCCGGCGGCGGGCTGATCCATGAGCGCGATTCCCTACGTTCCCTCGTATCTCCGCGCCGTCCCGCCGACGATCTGGCCGGTGGTGTCGCCGCTCGACTACGGTGCCATCGGCAACGGCAGCGCGGACGACTATCCCGCGATCGCCGCGGCGCTGCATGCGCTCGCCGACAAGGGCGGCGGCACGCTCGTCTTCCCGAACGACCGCGACTTCCGGATCGCGACGCCCGGCGTGCACGGCATCCATCTTCGCCAGCAGAGCAACGTCACGATCATGATGGGCGAGCGGAGCCGGCTGGTCATGGACAACATGGCCGGCGGCCTGGCGGTATCGCACGGCATCTTCATCGAGGGCCCGGCGGAGAATATCTCCCTGATCGGCGTGCACGTCCGGTTCGCCGCCCTGTCGGCCGCGCGCCAGACCTGGGCGCCGGTCTACTTCCTCGGCGCCAATCTCGGCACCGGCGACGAGGGCGCGGGCGGCTGGTATCGCGGCATCCCGGGCGGCGAGCGGCCCGACCTGATCGAGGCGGGCGCCATCCGCAACGTCCGGCTGGAGAACGTCACCTGCGAGAACAGCCCGTCGGTCGGGATGGCGCTGATCGGCGTCGACGGCGCGGCAGGCTCGAACCTCACGGTGCGCGACACGTGGGCGGACGGGATCTACCTGCGCAGCCACCGGCGCGTGCGGATCGACGGCTATTACGGCTGGCGCGTCGGCGACGACGGGCTGTCGATGGGCAGCGAGGAGAGCAGCGTCGCGCTGGCCGACATCGAGCACGACTTCCACGGCGAAGGCTCGACCTTCTCCAACATCGTGCTCGAGGAGCGCCCCGTGAGCGACCCGCCGCCGTCCGGGTCCGTCGTGCTGCTCGGCGTCAGGGACACCACGATCGCCAACGTCGTGTGCATCGACCGCTACCGCGGCCTGCGCATCGAAAGCGGCACGCATCACACGCTGGGCTATCCGGGGCTCAACCTCAACTTCCTCGCCAGCCGGCGCGTCACGGTCAGCGACCTGTCGCTGGACCGCTGCGTGCAGGACATCGCCATCCTGCCGCTGGAGTGCAATGCGGGCACGGACGACAAGTGGTGGCGGCACGACATGCTGGTCTCCGGCGTGGTCGGCGAGAACGGCGGCGCGGCGCTCGACATCTACGGCCCCGGCATCCCGCTCGACGGCGGCCCGCCGCTGCCGATCTGGGGCGGCATCACCTTCCGCAACATGAAGTTCACCGGCTACGCCAACGTCTCGCAGACGCTGGTCGGCATGGTCGACTGCACGTTCGACGGGTTCGAGACCGACACCACGATCTCGATCCAGGGCTTCGTGCCCTACGGCATCGATCCCGACCTGCTCGACGGCGGCGGCCGGACGATGTTCATCGAGAACCGCTCGACGTTCCGCAACTTCAGGGGCTCGACGATCCTGGTGCAGGGGCTGAAGCGCTGCTGGTTCGATGCCCTCGAATCGAGCGATGCGCTGCGCGACGCCATCGTGTTCCTGAACTGCGCCGACATCGACATCGGCGCCGTGCGCGTGCGCTACCCCAACCGGATCGACGATCCCATCGCCAACGGCGCGCTCACGTTCGACGAGTTCTGCAAGCGCTGCAGCGTTCAGGCGCTCGAGGTCGAGCAGGACGGCAAGGCGGTGCATTCGCTGGGCTTCCGGTCCGCCGGCAAGCACCGCGCCGGGCTGGTTCGCGTGAAGACCTCGCAGAGCCCGGCCGCGCCCTACGTCACCCTCATCAGCGACCGCGCCTGGATCGACGGCAAGGTCTCCCAGGTCGGCCGCGCCGAATGGATGCATGACGGGTCGGGCGACTGGGGCGCACGGGACTTCCCGAACCCGCCGGCGACGGCCACGCACGGCAATGCCGACGTCCAGATCTACGTCGAGGGCAACGCCTGCCGTCACCGGCTGGTGCAGCCTCTGTCCGCCAACCGCACCTGGACGCTCTACGACGCGCGCGCGGCCGTCGGCGACCGGATCGACGTGGTGCGCGAGCCGACTTCCAGCGGCAACTGGCCGGTCACGTTCGAGGGCCTCGCGCCGGTCGGCGCGGCGGCGCCGCAGAGCGATCCCAATCCGGCCGGCATGTCCGACATCGCGCTGCGTCGTCGTACCGAGGCCATGCTCTCCTCGGCGATCCGGCATGGATCGACCGCACACATGGAGCCGCACTGGCGCCAGGTGTCCGGCGATGCGGCGCTTGGCGTGCCGCCGTTGGCATGGCACGTTGGCGACACGCTGGGGAATATCCAGAGCCTGATCGATGTCTCCCTGGCGTCCCTCGCGTCCAAGGTGCCGGAGTTCCAGCGTGCCCGATACGACTTCGCAACCCGAACCTTCCGAACTGGTGAAGGCAAGCCCCTATCTGATGAGGCTCTGGACCGGTGGGTGGCTGGAAAAGGCCGAGATCGAGAGGCGGGCGCGGGGAGCGCAACGTACAAAAGAGGTATTCTCCTCAATACCCTGGTACGCGCGCCGGGCGGAGAGAGATCCGGACTACTGGAACTTGTTCTTTCGCGGGCACGTCAACGCCTGGGAGCCTCCCTTGGAGACATCTTCTACCAGGGACGAGACGCCCCCTCCGTTCTAGGGCCGCGCGGCAGCGTCACCTTCACCCGGGAAGACCGCGAGCGGCTGACGGCCGTCATCGCGCTGTTCAAGAATCGCAACCGCTCGACGGTGCTGCACGAGACGGGCCATCTCTGGCTCGAGGAGCTGCAGGCCGATGCGGCCCTGCCGCATGCGCCCGAGGCGCTCAAGGCGGACCTGGCGACGGTCCGGGCCTATCTCGGCGCCGCCGGCGACGCACCGCTGAGCGTCGAGCAGCACGAGAAGTGGGCCCGCACCGTCGAGGCGTACTTCCTGGAAGGGCGGTCGCCGTCGGTCGCCTTGTCGGCGGTGCTGGCGCGGTTCAAGGCGTGGCTGCTCTCGATCTACAGGACGGCCAAGTCGTTGAATGTCGACATCGACGACGACATTCGCGGCGTGCTCGATCGCATGATCGCCACCGACGAGGCGATCGCGGAGGCGCAGGCCGAGGTCCATGCCGGTGCGGCTCCGGCCTCGGTCATCGCGGCCGCCATGACGGAAGCGGAACGCCAGGCCCATGCCGAGAGCGTGGCGCATTCCCGCGAGCTCGCCCGCCGCACGGTGCTCGCGGCGTCGATGGGCGACATCCATCGCCGGCGCACGCCGCAATGGAAGGCCGAAGCCCGGGCGCTGGGCCAGGAGATCCAGCGCACGATCGACAGCCAGCCCGACATCGTAGCGTTGCGTTACCTGCGTGACGGCACGCTGCCCGACAGCCTGGCGCATCTGCGGGGGCTCCCGCGGCTGCGGCTCTCTCGCGCGGCGCTGATCGAGGAGCACGGCCATCGGGGGATCGCGGACAGCCTGCCGAGATCGTTCGAGCGACTGGTGGTCGACAAGGACGGGGTTCGTCCGGCCGAGATCGCGCGCCTGCTGGGCTTTCCCGACGGGCGGTCGATGATCGATGCGCTGACGATGCTCGCGGAGGAACAGGCGGCTCTCAGGAGAGCCGGCGACCGGCGATCGGTCCGGCGGAGGCGGATCGACGACGCAGTCGAACGCGCGATGGTGGAGCGGCACGGGCCGGCGCTGTTCGACGGCTCGATCGAAGGAGAGGCTTTGTCAGGCCTGCACAACGAGGCGCGGGCGACCGTGCTGGGGGCGGAGGTGAGGGCCCTGGCGCGCCAGGCGGGCAGAGTGGGAGTATCGTACCAGGAGGCAAGAGAGTGGGCGCGCTACGTGATCGAGCAGGAGGCGGAAGGGAAGATCGGCGATTTGCGTCTGTTGACGCGTGCCGAAGCGCGAGCGGCCTTCGCGGCGGACGAGGCCCTGGCCCGGGGCGACATCGATGGAGCGTTGCAGCGCAAGCAGGAGCAGATGATCGCGCATGCGCTCTGGCGGGAGACGCGCGATGCCAACCAGCGCGCCGAAGTCGCTCGGCGCAAGATGGAGCGCCGCGCCGCCGGGATGATGGATGCCACGAGCGACGGCGCGGTCGAAGACGATGTCCGCGCTCTCCCATCGGCGGGAAGCTCGGAGGGCGGTCCCGGGATGTGGCGCAAAGTGAAGGAAGGGATGAAGCCACGCGCAGCCGCCTATCAACGGCAGATCACCGGAGAGACAGGCAAGGCCTACTTCGTGAAGGGGGGCAAGTTCGACGGGTTCCTGGATGGAATGCTTCTCGAGGTGAAGGGGCCGGGCTATGCGAGCCTCATGAAAAACGGCGAATTCAAGAAGCGACTTCGTGCTCGGGAGAAGTTGCTAAAGCAGGCAAACGACCAAGTTGAAGCAGCGAACGGCGTGCCCATCGTTTGGCACATTGCAGAATCCCCGGTTGCGGAAGCAACACGCAAGCTTCTTCGGTTGGAAAAAGTCAAAGGAATTAAAGTTCTTACCACTCCTGCTGTCCCCTGGGGGAGCTGAACAATGATGAGTTTTATACTGGGAGCCTACTGGGATGCCCGTCCCGACGACTTAAGACAATGCACGGAGAATGCAGGACGGCTTTTTGCGGGGCTTGCTGAAATCGACCCACTCCTGGCGCATTGGTACGAACGTGGACGATCATCAAAAGACGCTCTGAAACGCAAGGTCGATATCTCCGACGCTCGAAGGCTTGAAGGCCTCCTACTGAAGGGCAGGAGTCAGCGCGACATCGGGCGCGAGATCGTCGAAACTCTAGGCTTCAGGATGGGCGTTTGGAATGGGGCTGACAAAGACGAGGCGGAGGCATGCGTCGATATCCATTGCGGTTGCTATAGCGAGCGGATCGGCAACACGGTCATCATCGAACTCCCCCGAAAATCCGAAGGTCTAAGATGGGTCGAAAATGCCAGCGCGCTCTTGGCACTCGTTGCCGAAATATGGCGACCGAACTGGGCTGGAATCATGTCCAAGAAAGCCATAGAGGAGCGAGATTTCGATGCCGACCTTCCATTTGTCGATTGGATGGTCTATGTGCCGCGTCCGGTCCACGCGGTTCCGTCTCCCAGTCGTGTCGAAGACCTAAAGAGCTTGGGTTCGATCATTGTTGTTCAACCTTCTCCACCTGTTGGCAATGATCCAGAAGAGCTGTCGCGTATCCGACGGGTCGAGAGCATTTTGGCCACTGACGTTGCCCCCGGGGACTAATCCAGGTTGAAGTTGGGTCTGGGCCTTTAGGAGAGGACCAGACGATGAAGCGCAAGGGGTTCAGTGAGGAGCAGATCGTTGGCGTGCTGAAGGAGCATGAGGCAGGAGTGAAGACGGCGGACCTGTGCCGCAAGCACGGGATCAGCGATGCGACGTTCTACAACTGGAAAAGCAAGTACGGCGGTCTTGATGTGTCGGAGGCCAGGCGGCTGCGCTCTCTCGAAGGAGAGAATGCCAAGCTGAAGCGTCTGCTGGCGGACGCGATGCTGGACAACGCCGCGCTGAAGTATCTGCTGACAAAAAATGGTGACGCGCGCGGCGAGGCGAGAGGCCGTGTCTCATCTGCGAAGGGATCACCAGATGAGCGAGCGGCGGGCGTGCCATGTGATCGGCTGCCAGCGTATGACGATCCTTTACCGGGGCCGGCGGCCGGACGATCGCAGGCTGCGCGAGCGTCTGGTGGCGCTGGCGCTGGATGGCCGGCTGCGCGACAAGTTCCTGAACGAGACGACGTTCACGTCACTCGCCCAGGCACGCGTTCTGCTCGAGGACTGGCGGCGAGACTACAACAGCGTCCGGCCGCACTCCGGCATCGGTTGGCTGACGCCGGATGCCTATGCAGCACAGTTCATCGCGCAACGGGGCCGAACCGCTGCGCTTGCTGGGGGCTACGCGTCTCGGCCC
>CAMFJT010000060.1 GCA_945957125.1 uncultured Rhodospirillales bacterium
CGAGCTCGCGGATGTTGGTGCTGATCTTGTGCGCGAGGAACTCGAGCACGTTGGCGGGCACCGGCACGCGGACATGCTCGGCCTTGGTCTGCAGGATCGACAGGCGCAGCTCGTAGGTCGAGGAATGGATGTCCGCGACGAGGCCGGAACCCAGCCGGGAGCGCATGCGCTCCTCTATGTCCTGCAGCTCGCTCGGCGGCTTCTCCGACGACAGCACGATCTGCTTGTTCTGCTCGACCAGCGAGTTGAAGGTGAAGAAGAACTCGTCCTGGCTCGCCTCTTTGCCGCAGATGAACTGAACGTCGTCCACCATCAGCACGTCGACGTTGCGGAACAGCTCCTTGAACTGGCCGGTGCTCTTGGTGCGCAGCGCCGTGATGAAGCGGTTCACGAAGCTCTCGGCGGTGAGATAGAGCACGCGCGTCTTGGGATCGCGCTCGCGGATGACGTGCCAGATGGCATGCATCAGATGCGTCTTGCCGAGGCCCACGCCGCCGAAAATGTAGAGCGGGTTGCGCTCGGGCAGGGGATGATCCTGCTCGGCGATGTTGCGCGCGGCGGCATAGGCGAACTCGTTGGGCTTGCCGACGACGAAGTTGGCGAAGGTGTGCCGTGCCTCCGGACCCTGGAAGGCGTCGTCGCTGCCGCGGCCGATGGCAGGCCCGAGGCGCGGCATCGGCTGCTGGAAGCTCGGCGGCGAGGGGACCGGCGGCAGAGCGACGATGTCGTTCGTGCGCCGCGGCGCCGACGGCGGCGGCACGAGATTGACCTCGACGCTCGTCACCTCGCCGTTCACCGACTGCCAGTAGGCCAGCACCCGGTCGCCGTAGTGGCGGCTCACCCAGTCGCGCACGAAGCGCGTCGGGGCATAGAGGCGGACCTTGCCGTCGCGGGCCTCGCCGAGCTCGACCTCGCCGAACCAGGTCTTGAAAGCCTTGTCGCCGATTTCCTTGCGGAGCCGATCACAAACCCGAGCCCACTGCGCTTCAAGTTCCTTTCGGTCTCCATCGTCCATGCCCGCCCCCGCGATCGTCTTGTGATTGAATGCTGCGTCGTTGCCCGACGTCGAGAATAGAAGCTTGTTCAAGATTGTCTCCACGGAAGTCCCGCCGCCTTCCACCCCGCCTGAGCGCCGCGCTTGCCCTGCGCGTCGATCGGCCCCTCGAACCCGTCACTCACGTTGAGACACGTACTGTATCCGGCGGCGGTCATGGCCTTCGCCGCCGCCGCCGACCTCACTCCGCTACGGCACAGGAAGAGCAGCGGAGTCTCCTTGTCCGCGATCGCTCCGCCGAGCGCCGTCACGAACTCCGCATTCACCTGCATGCTCGGGAACATCTGCCACTCCAGCAGCGCCGGCTTCTTGCCGGCCGATGCCAACTCCGGCAGGCCGACATAGTTCCATTCGGCGCGCGTGCGCACGTCGATCAGCACCGCGTCCGCATTCTCGCTGAGGATTTTCCAGGCGACCGCCGGAGTCACGTTGCCGGCGTAACCGGCAGCGGGGGAGACCTCGTATGTGCCGGCGATCTTGCTGTTCGACATGGCCCCCGCTCTTCATTCACCGACGCCGGGCACATGCTACGAGCCTCCAGAGCGAAGTCGAGAACACAGCGCGCAACGAATGACGATTGCCTGTGGGGCGGTGTCGATCGACACGTTCGCTCCTGCTGCCTATCGTCATGTTGTCGATGCGCTGTGGTTCGTCTCCTTCTTGCTCGTTGTAGCGAAGAAGGATTGCCCCCCTGTCTCCGCTTCGGCTCGCGTTCAGTGCCCCACGCCTTGTCGCGATGGCCCGAGTCTTAGACAGACTCGTTGGCGAGCGCAAACGGCCGACGGCCGCACATCCTCACGTCATCCCCCTTGTTCTCCGGACGCGCCGATTGACAACGCGATCGTTTCGTAGACTTCGCGATGTGCGTCGCGCCGACGATCGATGACGCGCCTCAACATGTTGCGGCCACGTGATGGCGCCGTCCGATAAACGCGAATTGCATGAACTCCGTCGATCCGACGCCAAGCGATCTTCGCGTCGATCGGTCGAAAAATTTTCGGAAAAATATTTGGCGCGCGTTTGCGAAAAAGCAAAACGCCGCTCGGAGGGAGCGGCGTTCGTCGTCTCTTCAGAAGAAGGTTGCTTCAGGCCATCGCCTTGATGCGCGCATTGAGCCGCGACACGCGGCGGGCCGCGGCGTTCTTCGCGATCACCCGCGCGGTGGCGCCGCGCTGGATCTCCGGCTGCGCCGCCTTCAGTGCGTCGGCAGCCACTTTCTTGTCACCGGCCTTGATCGCTTCCTCGACCTTCTTGATCGAGGTGCGCAGCCGGCTGCGGCGCGCATTGTTCTCGACAGTGCGGCGTTCGGTCTGGCGGGCGCGCTTCTCGGCCGACTTGTGATTAGCCATCTCGTCCTCGTCCCTTTTGAAGGGCGCGCTTATACGGGGTGCCCGAAAGCCGGTCAACCCCGCCCCATGCCCCACCCCTTGCCGCAGGAATCAGCGGTGCTTCCAGGCCGCTTTGCGCTTGTCGGCGAAGGCGGCCATGCCTTCGCTCCGATCGTCGAAGGCGAAGGTGGCGTGGAAGGTGCGGCGCTCGAAGCGCACGCCCTCGGCCAGGGTCGTCTCGAAGGCGCGATTGACCGCCTCCTTCGCGACCATCGTGGCAGGCAGCGACATGCCGGCGATCTTCTCGGCCGCGCCGATCGCCTCGTCCATGAGCTGCGCCAGCGGCACGACCCGGCTCACCAGCCCGCAGCGCTCGGCTTCGGCGGCATCCATCATGCGGCCGGTCAGCACCAGATCCATCGCCTTGGACTTGCCGATGAAGCGCGGCAGGCGCTGCGTGCCGCCGGCGCCGGGGATCGTGCCGAGCGTGATCTCGGGCTGGCCGAACTTCGCGTTGTCCGCAGCGACGATGAAATCACACATCATCGCCATCTCGCAGCCGCCGCCCAGCGCATAGCCCGCGACCGCCGCGACGATCGGCTTTCTCACCTGGCTGACCTTCTCCCAGCCGACGGTGATGAAGTCCTGCAGGAAGACGTCCTGGTAGGACTTGTCCTTCATCTCCTTGATGTCTGCACCGGCAGCGAAAGCTTTCTCGCTTCCGGTGAGCACGAGGCATCCGATGCCGGCATCCTGCTCGAACGCATCGAGTGCCTGTCCGAGCTCGCGCACGAGATCGGCGCACAGCGCATTCAACGCCTTCGGCCGGTTCAATCGGACGATGCCGACCCGGCCCTTCGTCTCGGTCTGGATATTCTCGTAGGTGTTGGCCACGCGTTCCTCCTGTGGCCCCTTGCTAGCTAGCGCTGGCAGCGCGCGCAATAGAAGGTCGAACGGCCGGCCTGCACCAGCCGCTTGACGAGCTGGCCGCAGCCCGGCGTCGGGCACGGCGCGCCGGTGCGGTCGTAAACATTGAAGCGCGTCTGGAAGTAGCCGAGCTCGCCGCCCGGCTGGACGTGATCGCGCAAGGTCGAGCCGCCGTCGTCGATCGAGCGCAGCAGCACCTGCCTGATCGCCTCGACGAGCCGTACCGCGCGCTCGCCTTGCACGGTGTGCGCAGACCGGCGTGGCGAGAGGCCGGACAGGAACAGCGCCTCGCAGGCGTAGATATTGCCCACCCCGACCAGCGTCTTCTGGTCGAGCAGGGCGGCCTTGATCGGCGTGCGCTTGCCTCTCAGTCGTGCCGCCAGCGCCGCCCCGTCGAACAGCGCGTCGAGCGGCTCGGGCCCCAAGCCCTTGAATGCCTTGTGCTCGGCGACCGCCTCCGTTGGCACCAGAAGCATGAGGCCGAAGCGGCGGGCGTCGTTGAAGCGGACCTGCCAGCCGTCATCCATGTCGAAGACGACATGATCGTGTCTCTCGAAGGGATGCTCGGCCGCGCTTGGGGCATCGTGCAGCGTCATGCGGCCGGACATGCCGAGATGGACGATCAGGGTCTGGCCGTCGTCGAGCCGCAGCAGCAGGTACTTCGCCCGCCGGTCGATCGCCTCGATCGTGCGTCCCTCGACCTTCTCGGCAAAGCGCGCCGGCAGCGGCACGCGGAGGTCCTTGCGGCGCTGGGTCAGGCGGACGATGCGATGGCCGACCATGCGCGGGACGAGCCCGCGGCGGACGGTCTCGACTTCGGGCAGCTCCGGCATGGCCTCAGGCCCGGGGCCGCGCTCCGAAGAGCGCACTGCCGACGCGGACGTGGGTGGCGCCGAGCCTCACCGCCGTCTCGTAGTCGGCGCTCATGCCCATGCTGACCTGCGACAGCCCGTTGCGTTCCGCCATCTTCCTGAGCAAGGCGAAATGCAGGGCCGGCTCCTCGTCGACCGGCGGGATGCACATCAGCCCGACGAGCGGCAGCTTGTGGACCTCGCGGCAGGCGGCGACGAAAGCATCGAGCTCGGCCGGCAGGATGCCGGCCTTCTGCGGCTCCTCGCCGGTATTGACCTGGATGAAGCAGGACGGCCGCTTGCCGGCACGCTCCATCTCCTTGGCGAGCGTGGCGGCCAGGCGCTCGCGGTCGACCGACTGGATGACGTCGAACAGCGCCACCGCGTCGCGCGCCTTGTTGGTCTGCAGCGGGCCGATGAGATGCAGCTCGAGGTCCGGATACTCCGCCTTCAGCGCGGGAAATTTCTCCTCCGCCTCCTGCACGCGGTTCTCGCCGAAAACGCGCTGGCCGGCCTCGAGCAGCTCGCGGACGCGATCCGCGCCATGCGTCTTGGAGACGGCGACCAAGGTCACGTCGGCTACCGCGCGACCGGCTGCCTTCGCCGCGTCGGCGATCCGGCCCTTGACCTCGGCCAGGTTGTCGGCGCCGGCGCTCACGCGTCGAGTCCCGCGCGGGCCGCCAGCGCATCCTCGTTGTCGGGATTGCCGGCCAGCGCGTCGTCGAGCGCCTCGCGCGCGCGGTCGCGCTCGCCGAGTGCCACGAGGCAGAGGCCATAGTTGGTCAGGATGCGCGAATCGCCCGGCAGGCCCCGCAGGGCATGCTCGTGCAACGGCCGCGCTTCGGCGGGGCGGCCAAGGTCGACCAGCACCGCGCCGAGATTGGTCAGCACCATCGGATCGTCGGCGGCATGGCGCGAGGCGCGTTTCAGGACCCGCCGGGCCTCGTCGAAGCGCCGGAGGCCGCGAAGCGCGAGGCCCTGGTTGTTCAGGGCACGCGCATCCTCGGGGACTGCCTCGACATAGGGCGCCAAGGCGTCGAGCGCCTCGATGAAGCGCTCCTTCTCTATATGGAGGAAGGAGAGCTGCAGGACGGCGTCCCGATCGAGCGGGTTTCGCTGCAGGGTAAGCCGAAGGGTCGCGACGGCATCGTCGGGCCTGCCGGCGGCGGACTGGGCCAGCGCCAGCGTCTTCAGGGCGGGTGCGAAGGACGGATCGATCTCCAGCGCCTTCTGGATCGGCGGAACGGCGTCCGAGACGCGGCCGGCGAAATACAGCACGAAGCCCAGGACGTGGTGGAGGCTGGCGCTCCGCGGGTCGAGCGCCAGCGCCTGCTCGGCTTCGGCGACCGCCTCGTCAGGACGGCCGATGCCGCCCAGGGCCAGCGCGCGATCCCCGAGGATCTGGGCGCGCCGCGGCGCGTCGTCGCCGGCGTCGCGCAAGGCCAGCTCGAGGAGCTCCAGCGCCGGCTCGAAGTGGCCGAGGCGGTAGAGCACATGGCCGAGCATGTTGCGCGCCCGCGCCTGCGTCGGGCGCAGCTGGGCGCCCTCGGCATGCTCCAGCGCCCGGTCGAGATTGCCGACGACCTCGGCGAGCTCGCGCTCCGCGGCAGTGAAGCGATTCTGGTCGATATGGATGCCGGCCAGCGCCAGCCGCGCCTCGATATGGGTCGGTGCGCGGCGGATGGTGTCGCGGAAGCGCTTGGCCGCCTCGTCGAGCTTGCCCATCCGGCGAGACACGAGGCCGAGATTGTACGACAGCATCGGCTCGTTGGGGTCCTTGGCGATCGCCTTGCGCCAGAGCTTGTCGGCCTCGGCCAAGGCACCGCGCTGCGACAGGCACACCGCCAGATAGTGCAGGATCTCCGGCCGGTCGCCGTGGCGGGCATGGGCCGACCGGAACAGCGGCTCGGCGCGATCGAACCAGCCTGCGCGCAGATACTGCAGGCCGGTCTGGAGATCGGGATCGGGCTGGATCTGGGGCGCGGTTGCCATGGGGCGCTGTGTAGACCCGCCCCAAGGCGGGCGCTACATCAAACCATGGTCAAGGACGTCGACCTTTTCCTGGCGGCAATGGTCGGGGTGATACCGCTCGAGCGCGGCCGTACCGCCGCGCCTGCGCGGCCGAAGGCGTCGCCCCGGCCCAAGGTGGAACGCGCGGCCCCGCCTTCGAAGGGATTTTCCCTTCCGCCGAGGGTGACGGTGCGGCCGGCGGTCCTGCCCGGCGTGGCGGACCAGAGCTTCGACCGCGATGTCGACCGCGACCTCTCGAAGGGTCGGCGGGCGCCCGAGGCCAAGCTCGACCTGCATGGCATGACCCTGACGGCGGCCGAACGCGCCGTGGCGCATTTCATCGCCGAATCGGCGGCCCAGAACCGCCGGATCGTGCTGATCGTGACCGGGAAGGGAATGCGGCTCGAAGGGGGCCGCCTGTTCGGCGGCCGCATCCGGGCGGAGTTCCCGGGCTGGCTCGACCGGGCCGAGAACCGGGCGCGGGTGGCGGGCGTGAGGAGCGCTCACCCCCGCCACGGCGGCGGCGGCGCCTTCTACGTGCTGCTGCGCCGGCGTTCCTCGGCCAGCAGCCGTTCCTTCCGGGCGACGCCCCAGCGATAGCCGGTGAGCGCCCCGCTGGCGCCGACCGCGCGGTGGCAGGGGATCACGCCGGCCGCCCGGTTGGTGGCACAGGCGCGACCGACGGCGCGGGCCGCGCTGGGCTCGCCGATGCTGCGGGCGATCTCGCCGTAGGTCCGGGTCTGGCCCGCCGGAATCTCGGTCAGGGCCTTCCATACCTTCCACTGGAAGGCGGTGCCGACGATATCGAGCGGCACGTCGGGCGCGTCGAGCGCCGACGGCTTTCGGCCGTACAGCCGTTCGAGCACGCTCGTCACGCGGGGGGCGAGCAGGGCATCGTCGCGCTCGAGCTCGGCGGCCGGGAAGTCGCTCCGCAGGTCGCGCTCGAGGCCGCGGTCGCTGTCGCCCAGGAAGACCGCGGCGATGCCCTTCCGCGTCGCGGCAACCAGCACGCGACCATAGTCCGATTCGACCGTCGTGTAGGCGATACGGGCGCCCGCACCGCCCTTGGCGTAGGTGGCCGGCGTCATGCCGAGCGCCTTGTCGCTCGATTCGTAGACGCGGCTGGGCGAGCCGTAGCCGGCCCCGTACAGGGCGCCGCTCACCGTCTCGCCCGCGCGCAACGCCTTGCGGAAGCGCTCGCGCTTCTTCGCGATCAGCCAGTCGCGCGGGGTCAGGCCGAGCTCGGCCACGAAGCGCTTGCTGAGGGTGTTGGCGCTCACGCCGACGCTGAGCGCGACCTCGGCGAGCGAGGGCGGCCGATCGGCATCGGCGGCATCGAACAACGCGCAGGCGCGCGCCACCGGCGTGCTGAGGCCGAGCTCGGCCTGCCAGTCGCGCGGCTTGCACCGCTTGCAGGGACGGAAGCCCGCGGCCTCGGCCGCTGCCGGCGAAAGATGGAAGGCCACGTTCTTGCGCAGCGGCGGACGCGCCGCGCAGGAAGGGAGGCAGTAGACGCCGGTCGATCGGACCGAGAACCAGAAGCGGCCGTTGAAGGCCCGATCGCGCCGCTGGACGGCAGCCCAGCAGGTATCCGGGTCGGGGTGCATGCCAGCTTGGGAGGGACTGGCGAGCGCCATGGGGGGGAGGGGATGAGAGAGTTGGGTCATGACGCTCATGTAAGCGTTCGGCCCAACCTGCTCTATCCGGCGCCCGCCGGCAATTCCCCCGACCCGGAAAGCCTTGCTTACGCCCAGAAGCCCTTGTTGGCCTCATAGCGGGCGGTGCCGCGATCGAGCCCGATGTCGCGCAACAGGCGGTCGTCGAGCTCGGACAGCTGGCGGCGGGATTTGCGCAGCTCGGAGCGGGTGATGAGAGCCTCGACACCGACCACGACCGCCCCGGCGACCAGCGCCACGGCGCGGCCGAAGGAGAAGGAGGGGGTTCCCGCGTTGGCGATTTCCCGCACGCTGGACAGGGTCGACATGACTTAGCTCCGTTTGAGGCGAGAGAGGCTGGATTGCTTCGTTGACCTCGTTTCCGTGCCCTATTTGCTGTATCCTCCGGAAGGATGCAAAGGATGAAAGCTGTGGGGAAGGAATACAAAAACTATGGACGGGTTGCCTAGATGAGCCGCTCGCAACTGCCGCTGAATGCGCTTCGTGCCTTCGAGGCCGCCGCCCGTCACGCCAGCTTCACGCATGCCGCCGAGGAGCTTCACGTGACCCAGGCGGCGGTCAGCCATCAGGTCAAGGCGCTTGAGGAGCGGCTCGGCGTGGCGCTGTTCGTGCGCCGGCCGCGCGGGCTGGAGATCACCGGCGAAGGTCAGGCCTTGCTGCCCGACCTGCGCGATGCGTTCGATCGCATGACCAACGCGCTGGAGCGGGTCGGCCGCAAGGCCAATTCCGGCACGCTCAACGTCAGCCTGGTCACGACCTTCGCGCTGGGCTGGCTGGCGCCGCGCTTGCACCGCTTCCAGGCCAAGCATCCGGAGATCGAGGTGCGCATGACGACGGCGCTGCGCAACATCGACTTCGCGCGCGAGGACTTCGACTGCGCGATCCGCTTCGCGGTGCAGCCCGATCCCGACCTGCATGCAACGCGGCTGTTCAGCGACGTGCTGACGCCGCTCTGCGGCAAGCGCTACCGCGACAAGCTCAAGACGCTCGACGATCTCAAGCGCGTGCCGTTCATCGACATGACCTACGATCCCGAATGGTCGATCTGGCTGCGCGCGGTCGGCATGGGCGACTTCAAGCCCAAGCGCGTGCTGACCTTCGACTCTACGATGATCGCGGTCGAGGCGGCGATGGAAGGGGCGGGCGTGGCGGTCGGCCCGCCGCAGCTCTTCCGCGAGGAGCTTGCCGAGGGACGGCTGTTCCAGCCCTTTCCGCAGATTGTCGATTCGGGCAAGGCGTGGTGGTTCGTCTGCCCGCCGTCCTCCGCCAGCCGGCCCAAGACACGTGCCTTCGAGGAATGGCTGGTCGAGGAGCTGAGCGCCCCGCCGGTACGCGCGGGACGGCCGGTCGCGATCGCCTCGGCTCGCCGTTGACCCTGACAAAAACTAATGGTTGATGGCGCCATGAGCATCGATATCGCCCGCCCCTGGGCGCGCACCCCGTCGGCCACGGCGCTCGAGGCCGGTGGATTTTTCACCCTGACCAACAAGGCGGGCGAGCCGGATCGGCTGATCGCGGCCGCCAGCCCGGCGGCCGGCAAGATCACGATCCAGGGTATCCGGATCGTCGGTCCCACCATGACCATGCGGCCGTTCGAGAAGGGCCTGGGCCTGCCGCCCGACTTCGCTATCGTCCTGAAGCCCCGCGGCTATCATCTGTTCCTGGAGGAGCTGAAGGCCCCTCTGGTCAAGGGCCAGCGCGTGCCCGTCACTTTGACCTTCGAAAAAGCCGGCACGCAGCAGGTCGAGCTGGTCGTCGAGGACGAGGGCCCGATCGGCAACCAGACCCTGATGGAAGGCTGAGGAAGGCTTGGCCCAGGACCGGCGAGACATGTCGCCGTCGTCCCGAGCGGGCGAAACGTAGTCGAGGGCCCCGTTCATCGGGCTGATGTTGCGTGAGGAGTCCCGCCGCTACGCCTCGCTCCGCTCGGCTCGGGACGAGGGGATTTCTCGATCGGCGGCAGCCCCCGGCGCGCTCCGGCGGGAGACGCTTGTAAATCAAGAACCCGGATAGCGGTGGGTCTCGCCGAAGGCGTCGCGCACGGTGAGCGCATCGGGGTCGTCGCCGAGATAGGCCGGGCCGATCGGGACCTTGCCGTGGCCGCCCGGGACGTCGAGCACATAGGTCGGCTGCGCCAGCCCGGACAGCCGGCCGCGCAGCGCTTGCATCAACGCCTGGCCCCGGGCGATCGGAACGCGGAAATGGCCGGTGCCGCGCACCAGGTCCGGATGATGCAGGTAATAGGGTTTGACCCGGGCGCTCACCAGGGCGCGCATGAGCTGCTCGAGGGTCGCCTCGTCGTCGTTGACGCCGGCCAGCAGCACGGTCTGGCCCATCAGCGGGATGCCGGCATCGGCCAGCCGGGCGAGCGCCGCCCGGGTCGCGGGCGCCAGCTCGCGCGCGTGATTGCAATGCACGGCCAGCCACACCGGGACGCGGCCGGGCCTCAGGGCCGCGACCAGCTCGGCCGTGACTCGGCCGGGATCGACGATCGGTACGCGGCTGTGGAGGCGGATCGTCGCGACGTGGCCAATGGCGTCGAGCGCTTCGATCAGGGCGGCCAGCCGGCGCGGCGCCATCATCAGCGGGTCGCCGCCGGTCAGGATGACCTCCCAGATTTCCGGCCGCTCGCGGATATAGGAGAGCGCGGCGGCAAGCTCCTCAGCCGACAGCGCCTCGCCGCCCGGCCCGACCTTCTCGCGGCGGAAGCAGAAGCGGCAATAGACCGGGCAGGCATGCAGGGGTTTCAGCAGCACCCGGTCGGGATAGCGATGCACGATGCCCTTGACCGGCGAGCGCGCCTCGTCGCCGATCGGATCGGCCAGCTCCTCCGGCGCGATCTCGGTCTCGCGCACGCTCGGCACGAACTGCCGTGCGATGGGGTCGCGGGCGAGATCGTCGCGGTCGATCAGCGCCATCATCTCGGGCGTGAGCGCAATCGCCATCGACTGCGCGGCCTCGGCGAGACGAGGGTCGGGCACGACCAGTCCTTCGCGCTCGAGCGCGTCGAGGGATCGCAAAGTTTGCATCGCGGCGTGCATAGCCGGAAACACTTCTTCCAACCAGTTCGGAAAACCAGCATCATCGCGCCTGCAACGAATGAAGAATCGACGGGGAGGGATGGAGATGGCGGTCGAGCGGCGCCCGATGTTCGGCGAGCAGCAGCGATTCATGCTGTTCCTGATCGCGCCTGCCGCGCTGCTGCTGTTCCTGTTCCAGGTCGTGCCGATCGCGATCGGCGCCAATGCCAGCTTCCGCGACTGGGCGCTGTACAATCCCAAGAAGATCTGGGTCGGCCTGGCCCACTACAAGGCGGTGCTGACCGATCCGGCCTTCCTCGAGGTCGTGCTGCCGAACACCTTCATCTTCATGGTTGTGAGCGTGTTCGGCGCCCTCGTCCTCGGGCTGGGGCTGGCCCTGCTGCTCAACCGGCCGTTCTGGGGTCAGAGGGTCGTGCAGACGATCCTGCTCGTGCCGCTGATGGTGGCGCCGGTGATCGCCGCCATCATGATGCGCTGGATGTTCAACGATCAGTTCGGGATCGTGAATGCCGTGCTCGAGGGGATCGGCCTCGAAGGCCAGCCCTGGCTGGTCGAGCGCTGGACCGCCTTCGGCGTGATCCTGCTGACCGACATCTGGCTGTGGACGCCGTGGTTCACCCTGCTCCTGCTGGCCGGCCTGCAGAGCCTGCCCAAGGAGCCGTTCGAGGCGGCCGAGATCGACGGCACCTCGACCTGGCGGGTGTTCACCCACCTCACCGTGCCGATGCTGCAGCCGGTGATCGTGGTCTGCGTCGTGATCCGCGCGATCGACGCCTTCCGCACCTTCGACATCGTCTGGACGCTGACCGGCGGCGGCCCCGGCCGCTCGACCGAGCTGTTCAGCCTCTATGCCTACGTGCTGGCCTTCCTGAACCTCGACCTCGGCCGCGGCTCGGCGGCGGCGATCATCGGAGGCCTCATCATCCTGGTGGTCGGTATCGGCATGTACCGGCTGGTCGACCGCGTGACGAAGAGCTGACAATGGCCATGGTTCGCCGCCCCCTGCTGCTTGGATGGATGCCGTCGCTGGGACGGCGCACGTTGTTCGCCCTGGCGCTGTTCGCGATCTGCTTCCTGTTCGCCTTCCCGGTGCTGTGGCTGATCCTCACATCGCTGCGTCCGGAATCGGGCGTCTACTACGTCCATCGCGGGACCGAGTTCACCCTCGCCAGCTTCGTCGAGGTGCTGCAGGAGGAGCGGCTGGTCCAGGCCTTCGTCAACTCGGCGCTGATCTCCACCCTGGCGACCGTCTTCTCGCTGCTGGTGACGGTGTCGAGCGGCTACATGCTGTCGCGCTTCAAGGGGCCGGCCTCGAGCACCTGGTTCGGCACGATCTACGTCTTCCGCTGCGTGCCCTACATCTCGTGGGTGCTGCCGCTCTATTTCGTGGCGCAGAGCTGGGGGCTGTACGACACCTATGTCGGCCTGCTGCTGCCGCACATCGCGGTCCATATCTGCTTCTTCTCCTGGCTGATGAAGGGCTTCTTCGACGGCATCGATCCCTCGATGGAGCATGCCGCGCTGATCGACGGCTGCACGCGCTGGGGTGCCTTCCTCCGGGTGGCGCTGCCGTCGGCCATCCCCGCGATCTCCGCGCTCGGCGTGCTGTGCTGGCTGTTCACCTGGAACGAGTTCCTGTTCGCGCTGATCCTGACCGGCAACAAGGTGCCGATGATCACCGTGGTGATGGCGCAGTTCGTCACCGAGATGGGCCTGCGCTGGAACCTGATGGCCGCGACCGCGGTCCTGGCGCTGGTGCCGGCGTTCCTGCTGGCCCTGTTCGGCCAGAAGTACGTGATCCGCGGCCTGCGGATCTAACAAGACAACGACACAGAGGAGGGAAGATCATGCTGAAACTGGGAAGACGGGCGCTGGCCGCGGCGGCAGCCTGCGTCGTGATGGCCGGCGCGGCGAACGCGCAGGTCAAGGAATTGCGCATCGGCTACCAGCCGAGCCCGATCCAGGATGCCTCGATCGCGATGTTCGAGACCTGGGGCGCCAAGAAGGGCATCAAGATCGTCAAGGTGCCGAATTCCTACGGCGTCTACGTCGAGAAGATGACGGCGTCGCTGACCTCGAACTCCGACCAGTACGACGTGATCTGGCACAACGACGACTGGGGCCAGCTCTGGGCGCACCTGCTCGAGCCGACCGACGACATCGACGCGCTGAAATATGCCGAGAAATGGGGCATGGACAAGATCGTGTTCGGCAATGCGCAGGGCCAGAACACCGTCGTGCCGATGGGCCAGACCTTCAGCGTCTTCTTCTACCGTACCGACCTCGTGAAGCCGGAGGAGGTGCCGAAGACCCTGGCCGAGATGGTCGAGACGTCGAAGAAGCTGCAGGCGGCCAACAAGGTGAAGTTCGGCTATGTCGGCGGCATGGCCATGAACCATAGCTGGTTCAGCTGGCTGTGGTCGATGTGGGGCAACAATTGCGACGTGCTGGCGCCGCCCTACGAGCGCGACAACGCCAAGCTCGCGGCCAACGGCTGGAAGTCGATGATGGCCGAGCCGTGCATGAAGGAGACGGTCGAGTACTGGTGGGATGCGATCAACACCCACAAGATCTCGCCGCGCGGCATGCCGGCCTACGACCGGAACGAGGCCAACGCCATCTTCATGGGCGGCGATGCCGCCTTCACCGTGGCCGATTCGCTGTGGTGGGGCACGTTCAACGATCCGGCCAAGTCGAAGATGGCGGGCAAGATCGGCGCCGCCCGCTTCCCGCTCGGACCGAACCGCAAGGAGCCGTTCGCGTGGGACGACATCTGGGGCTGGGCGATCCCCAAGTCCATATCGCCGGAGCGCAAGGCGCTCGCCAAGGAGATGCTGGCGGCGATGATGGTCGACAAGGAAGGCCAGATGAAGATGTTCAAGGCGACCGGCGCGCCACCGCCGAACACCGAGTTCTGGCCCGAGATCGCCGCCGCCGATCCGTTCATGAAGCTGCTCAAGGAAGCGGTGCTCGATTCGCCCAACAAGGTGCGCGGCGCCTACTACTTCCCGAACTGGCCGGCGGTGCACAAGGCGTTCAACGACACCGTGACCAAGGCCGTCACCGGCAAGCGCGAGGACATCGGCAAGGTGCTGGCCGACGGCGCGCCGCTGGTCAGCAAGGCGGCGCAGTAGAGTCGAGCCCCGTAGCCTCTTATGTCTCTCCCTCATGTTCCTCTCCCCCGCCAGGGGGAGAGGCTAGGTGAGGGGGCTTCGAAGATCGTCTGCAACCCCCTCTCACCCAACCTCTCCCCCTGGCGGGGGAGAGGAGCATGAATTGGTCGAGTTTCGATGGCTTCAATCTCCCTCGACAAGCTCAACAAGCATTACGGCTCGCTCCACCACGCCGTGAAGGACGTCGATCTCGAGATCGCCGACAAGGAGTTCGTGGCGCTCGTCGGCCCCTCGGGCTGCGGCAAGTCCACGACCCTGCGCATGATCGCGGGGCTGGAGGACATCTCCGGCGGCGAGATCCGGATCGACGGCAAGGTCGTGAACCACCTGCCGCCGCGCGATCGCGACGTGGCGATGGTGTTCCAGAACTACGCGCTCTACCAGCACATGAACGTCTACGACAATCTCGCCTTCGGCCTGCGCAACAAGAAGGTGCCCGAGAGCGAGATCAAGGCGGCGATCGACCGGGCGGCCGGCATCCTGGGCCTGCACGAGCTGATGAAGCGCAAGCCGCGCCAGCTGTCCGGCGGCCAGCAGCAGCGCGTGGCGCTCGGCCGCTGCATCGTGCGCAACCCGCTCGTCTTCCTGTTCGACGAGCCGCTCTCCAACCTCGACGCCAAGCTGCGCGCCCAGATGCGCATCGAGATCAAGCGCCTGCACGCCCAGGTGCCGACGACCTCGGTGTTCGTCACGCATGACCAGGTCGAGGCGATGACGCTCGGCGATCGCATCGTGGTGATGCGCGACGGTCGCGTGCAGCAGGTCGGCACGCCGCTGTCGGTCTATTCGAAGCCGGTGAACCGCTTCGTGGCCGGCTTCATCGGCGCGCCGGCGATGAACTTCATCGAGGTGACGGTCGGCCCCGCGCTCGCGGTGACGGCCGACGGCCTGCGCCTCATGGTGACCGAACCCGCCGCGCAGGCGCTCGGAGCCTATCGCGGCCGCAAGGTCATCCTCGGCGTGCGGCCCGAGCATCTGGTGCTGGGCGAGGGCGCGGAAGGCCGCTCCTTCGACTGCGTCGTCGAGGTCGTCGAGCAGCTCGGCTCCGAGATCCTGCTCGAAGCCCGTCTCGGCGGCACGCGCATCACGATCGCCCGCGTGGCGGCCGAGACGGCAGTGGCGGCGGGCGACCGTGTGCGCGTGTCGGCACCGCCGGGCCGGCTGCACTTTTTCGACGCCGAGACCGAGACCGCGATCGTGGGCTGAGGCCGTGACGCGTCCCCTCTCCGCGTACCGCGTCGTCGAGCTTGGGACGCTTCCGGCCGCTGCCTATGCCGCCCGGCTGTTTGCCGATTTCGGCGCCGAGGTCGTCAAGGTCGAGCCGCCCGGAGGCGACCCGGCGCGCCGCTTTCCGCCGATGATCGACGGGGACACCAGCGGCTGGTTCGCCTGGCTCAACTACGGCAAGAAGAGCGTCACGGCGGACGCTGTCGATCTCGCCGCCTTGCTCGAGAGCGCCGACCTTTTGATCGACTCGACGGGCGCCGACCATTCCGCCCATCCGCATCTCGTAGCGATCGACTTGAGCTGGTTCGGCAAGTCCGGACCGTATCGCGACTTCAAGGCGACCGACGCGATGTGCCGTGCGCTCGCCGGCTTCGTGCAGCTCATCGGGCCGGCCGACGGGCCGCCGCTCACCCTGCCCGACTACCAGTCGGCGATCATGGGCGGGCTGGCCGCCTTCATCCCGGCGATGGCGACGCTGATTGGCGGCGGCGGCCGGACCTGGGAGGTCAGCGTCCACGAGGCGACCATCGCGCTGGCCGAATATCAGGCGATCGAGGCCTGGGCGACAGGTCCGCAGAAGCGCTGGGGCTTCAATCGCTTCACGCCGACCTATCCGATGGGCGTCTATCGCTGCAAGCAGGGATGGATCGGCATTACCATCGTCACGCCGGCGCAGTGGAAATCGTTCTGCGACTTGATGGGCATGCCCGAGCTGGGCCGCGACCCGCATCACGTCATGGGCGGCGAGCGGCTGGCGCGCGCCGATGCGCTGGAGGCTCGCTTCATCCCGCGTTTCCTCGATCGCACCGCCGAGGAATGGTTTGCGCTGGCGCTGGAGCTGCGCCTGCCGTTCGCCATCGTGCCCGACATGAAGCAGGTGCTGAGCTGGCCGGTGTTCCGCGATCGTAACGCCGTCGTGCCGATCGAGGTCGGCGATCGGACAGTGGAAGCGCCGGGCTCGCCCTTCCACCTCACCGCGACGCCGCCCAACTTCGGCGGCCGCGTGCCGGCGCTGGGAGAGCACAACCCCTCATATTCCTCTTCCCCGCTAGGGGGAGAGGCTAGGAGAGGGGGAAGCGACGGGCGTAGCCCCCTCGCCCAACCTCTCCCCCTAGCGGGGCAGAGGAGCAATGAAAAACCTCTGAAGGGCCTGCGCATCGTCGATCTGTCGATGGGCTGGGCCGGACCAGTCTGCACGCGCAACCTGGCCGATCTCGGTGCCGACGTGATCAAGATCGAGGCCTGCGGCTATCCCGACTGGTGGCGCGGCGTCGACAACCGCCTCGAGACGGTGACGCAGCGGCTCTACGAGAAGTCGCACCGCTTCAACATCATGAATCGCGGCAAGCGGGCGATCACGCTCGACCTCACCGTGCCCGCCGGCGTTGCGCTGGCCAAGGCGCTGGTGAAGGGCGCCGACGCGGTGATCGAGAACTACTCCGCCGAGGTGCTGCGCAAATTCGGCCTCGACTATGCCGAGCTGGTCAAGGTCAACCCGTCGCTGGTCATGGTCTCGATGGCGGCGTTCGGCAGCACCGGTCCCTGGAAGGACACGCGCGCCTACGGTTCCACACTGGAGCAGGGCTCGGGCCTGCCGAGTGTCGCGGGCCGTCCGGACGATCCGCCGATGATGAACCATCTCGCGTTCGGCGATGCCGTGGGCGGCCTCAATGCCTGCTCGGCGATGCTGATCGCGCTGCTCCATCGCCAGCGGACGAGGCAGGGCCAGTTCGTCGATCTCTCCCAGGTCCAGTGCATGCTGCCGTTCACCGCGGCCTGGGCGATCGAGCAATCGGCCACCGGCCGCGTCACGCCGCGCGCCGGCAACCGCCATCCGCTCTACCGGCCGCACGGCGTCTTCCCGTCGGCGGGCACCGACAGATGGGTGTTCGTCGCGGCGACCGACGAGACGATGTGGACCGCGCTGGCGCAGGTCATCGGCTGGACCGGCCCGCACGGTTCCGAGGACGAGGTCGAGCGCGCGGTCGCGGCGTGGACGCGGCTGCGCTCGGCCGACGAGGCGATGGACCTCCTGCAGCGCGCCGGGGTGGTGGCCGGTGCCGTGCGCCATCCGGTCGAGCTGATCGACGACCCGCATCTGGGCGCGCGCGGCTTCTGGCAATGGATCGAACGCGCCCATGTCGGCCGCCATCCGCAGCCTTCGTCGCCCTACCGGGAGTCCGGCAAGCCTGTCGCCGTGACGACTCCGGCCGCGACCCTCGGCCAATACAACGAAGAGGTGCTGGGTGGCGTGCTCGGCCTGTCGAAAGACGAGATCGAGCGTCTCGCCCGCGACGGCGTGATCGGCACCGAGGCCCTGCCGCCGGCGCAACGCAAGGCGCGCGCGATGACCGGCTAGCGAGCCTGTCCTTCCGTCTTGCCGGACCGCGGGCGTGCCGCCCGCTCACGAGCATGAGCAGGCGGGATGCCCGCGGTCCGGCAAGATCGTGCTTCCACCGAACCCGCCGTGGTCATGCCAGCTCGCCCGGCAGGCCGGCGGTCAGCCGGCCGAGCAGCGCGGCGAGGGTGGCGATCTCCTGCTTGCTCCAGCGGTCCTTGAATAGCTCGCCGGCCATGCGCTCGAGCGTGGCGCGCGCGTTGGTGACGAGCTTCTGGCCGGCCGGCGTCAGCACGACATAGGCCAACCGCGCATCGCGCGTGTCGGCCTGGCGGCCGACCATGCCGAGCTTCTCCAGCGGCGCGGTCATGCGCGTCACCGTCGAGGCGCTGACATGAAGGCGCCGGGCGAGGTCGATGCGGCTCAGCCGCGCCTTGGGTGCCCCTTCGAGATGCATCAGGAGCAACAGCTCCTTCAGCGCGAGGCCGTGGACGGCGCCGAGGGAATGACCGAATTGCTCCTCGATGCGCGCGTTGGCGCGCAGCAGGGCGAGCACGGAGGCGAGAGATGGATTGGACATGACTGAGAGTATATTCCGATATACTTCCATATGCAAGTAGATCGGAATTGGATCGACGTTATCGTCGCTGGCCGTCGCCACCCTATCGCCGTGAGAGCTCGCGATTTTTTTCCGATGGTGCTCATGCTGCTGGGAGCGCGGCTCTCCAGAGCCGCTCTTTCTTCAGTTTATCCCAGCTCATGAGCGGCTCTGGAGGGCCGCGCACCCAGAGGGTAGCCAGTCTGCCGGTGTCACCATCGGCCAAAATATCGGCGAGCGCTCTGGATGGCAGGGAAGGGGAGCACGGAGCATCTCATGCACGTCTGGTCGGCCCTCGTCCGTGACAGGCCGACCTGCTTGCTCGCGTCCTTAGACGCTCCGTGGAAGCGCGGCGTGCGCGTTCGCCGTCTATTTCCGCGCGAGGCAGAAGACCACGCCCGCCGCCATCATTGCGCCCAGCACCGCGAACAGCCAGCTCTGCGGGATGTTGAGGAACAGCCACGGCGCGGTCAGCGGGCCGACCGCGGCGCCGAAGTCGCGCCAGGTCGAATAGCTGGCCTGCGAGCTGAGATAGCCGCCGGTGACGCGCTGCATCACCATCACCGGGATCAGCGTGTTGAACAGGCCGCGGCTCAGCACGATCACGATGCTGCCGATCACGTCGATGTGGCAGGCGATCAGCAGATAGCCCGCCACCAGCACCGTGCCCGTCGCGGTGGCGACCTGGCGCGCGCCGAAGCGGTCGGCTGTCCAGCCGCCGACCGGCCCGCCGCTCGCCTCGACGGCCGAGCGCAGCGAGAGGATCAACGCCGTCGCCATGATCGGCGCCACCGAGGTGACCGAGTCCTTGAGCAGGAAGGCGAGCGTCAGCAGGAACACGCCGTCGCCGGAAAAGCCCAGCAGGAAGCCCCACACTTCGAGCCGATGCGGCATGGGCAGGTGAAAGCCGCGCCGGCTGCCGGGTTCGCGGGGCAGCGCCGGCAGCATCACCGCCGCCACCACGGCGAGCAGGGTGAGCGCGCCCAGCACCAGGAAGACATGGCGCGGCCCGATCTGGAGCACCAGCAGCCCGCCGCCGATGAAGCAGCTGGCCTGGATGAGGCCGATCAGGCCGCGGCTCGCCCCCACGCGCTTGCCGGCATTGGCTCGATCGGCGACCGCGTAGGCGAGCGAGCCGAGATTGAGCGCGGCGAAGGAGATGCCCCACAGGATGCGGGCGGCGATCTGCAGCGCCTCGCCGCCGTCCAGCCCGTAGCAGGTGGTCGAGACGACCGAGCCCACGGCGGCCAGGATCATCATCCGCCGCGCGCCGACCCGCTCGCCGATGCCGGCGACCAGGGAGTTGGCGAGCAGCCGGGTCCAGCGATTAAGCGACAGCAGCACGCCGACCATGGCGAGGCTCATGCCGAGCTCGGCATGATAGAGCGGCAGCACGGCGTAGATCAGCGTGTCGCCGAGCAGGCCGAACCCGATGACCGCGCCCGACAGGGCGACGGCGCGGGGGCCGATGACGGGAGCGGTGGCGGCGGTCTCCAAAGCATTCCGGGAGCTGGGCGGCACTTTATTCTCCGATCACCTTTCCCTCCCCCGTCTTCGGGGGAGGTGTCCGCGTCCTACGCGGACGGAGGGGGTCAGACTCTTGCAACGCCGCTCGTGACCCTCTCCGTCGCGGATTACCGCGCTACCAAGGCGCTTTTGGCCGCTGCGCGGCCAAAACGCCCACCCGAAGACGGGGGAGGGAAACGTCACGAGAGCAAAGAAGCGCCCCCTACCCGGCGCGCAGCACCAGCGCCTCACGCAGGGCCGCTGCGCACATCGCGGTGCCGCGGCGCGCGCCGTGCAGCAGCATGGGCGAGCTCAGGAAGCCATGCAGCATGCCGCCGAACTCGACCAGGTCGGCGAGCGTGCCTTCCTTCTGCAGCCGCCAGGCATAGGCGCGCCCCTCGTCGCGCAGCGGATCGTAGCCCGCCGTCACGACGAGCGCCGGCGGCAGGCCGGCCAGCGACTTCGCGCGCAGCGGCGAGACCCGCCAGTCCTCGCGCGCGGCCTTGTCCGGCAGATAATGGTCGAAGAACCATTCCATGGTCGGCGCATTGAGCCCGAAGCCGTCGTTGTAGAGGCGGTAGGACTCCGCCCGGGCCACCGCGTCGGTCACGGGATAGGCGAGCAGCTGCAGCCTGAGCTTCGGCCCGCCATTGTCGCGCGCCCAGATCGAGGCGGCGGCGGCGAGGTTGCCGCCGGCGCTGTCGCCGCCGATCGCCAGCCGGTCCGGGTCGATGCCGACCTGCCGGCCGTTGGCGCCGATCCATTTCAGCGCGGCGACGACGTCGTCGAATGCACCGGGGAATCGCGCCTCGGGGGCGAGCCTGTAGTCGATGGCGAACACCGCGATGCCGGCCTCGATCGCGAGCTGGGCGCAGAGCACGTCGTGGCTGTCGAGATTGCCGAACACCCAACCGCCGCCATGGGCGAACACCAGGCCCGGCAACTCCGCGTCGGCGAGGGGGGAGACCGGGCGGTAGAGGCGCACCTTGATAGGTCCGGTGGGGCTCGGGATCA
Organism: uncultured Rhodospirillales bacterium; assembly: GCA_945957125.1. GTDB lineage: Bacteria > Pseudomonadota > Alphaproteobacteria > Reyranellales > Reyranellaceae > Reyranella. The sequence goes on from CAMFJT010000060.1 coordinate 20,744, forward strand.
CGCGGTCGATGACGGTGACGCCGTCGGGGCGCGGCCCCTGCGCGCCGGCGCGGGTCGAGAGATACTGCTCGCGCGCCGCCTCGGGCGAGAGCGTGATCCAGGCCGGCCGGTTGGCCGCCGCCATGAGGTCCAGGAGTCGCTGGGATTCGGGATCGAGTGCCATGACGGCAGTCTAGCAGTCCCTGCCCCTGTTTCGTCACGTCGCGAATGCTAAGGTGCGGAATGACCTTCGAACCGGATCCCGCCGTCCTGCCTCCTCCCCGACCGTCGTGGTGGCGCCGGACCTGGACCGGAATGCGAAGCTGGCGGCCGGGTCCGCGGACGGCCGCGGCGGGCGGCGGCCTGCGGCAGGTCTGGCGCTGGGGCTGGCGCCTGCTTCTCGTGCTGCTGATCCTCTATTATCCGGTCGGCGCGATGTTCGTTCACAGCATCGACGACGACCCGCAGTTCCAGCCGACCGGCGTGACGCCCGGCGAAAGCCGCTCGGTGGCCACGGCCGCTGCCCTCGTCACCCGCGAGGTCGACGTCAATACCTGGACGCCGATGATGCCGTTCTTCACGCCGGCCGGTATCCTCGACAACATGCCGAACTACCAGCGCGGCATCATGGCAGCGCTCGGCCGCTTCTCGACCGAGCTGATGGACCAGCTCGGCCGCACCCGCGGCTCGAGCCAGACCGACCGCGACCTCGAGCAGGCACGCGGCTTCCTCAACGAGCAGCCCAACGTCTGGATCTGGCAGCCCAGCGTGTCGTTCTGGCCGTCCGCCACCTCGGCGCAGAAGTACCGTGCCGGACGCGACAAGCTCCTGGCCTACAACAAGCGGCTGGCCGCGGGACAGGCAGTGTTCGAGCGGCGTTCGGACAACCTGCAGGCCCTGATCGACCGTATCGCCAACGACCACGGTTCGGATTCGGCGGTGATCGATCAGCACATCATCGAGCAGGCGGGCAACCTGCTCGATACACATTGCGACGACATCTTCTATTTCAACAAGGGCCGGCTCTACGCCAACTTCCTGCTGCTGCGCGCGCTCGGGCAGGATTTCGAGGGCATCATCCGGGAGCGCGGCCTGACCAGTGCCTGGAACGGCACGGTCGAGACCTTCCGCATCGCCTCCCAGCTCGATCCCTGGGTGGTGTGGAACGGCTGGCCCGACGCGTTCCTGATCCCCAACCATCTCGCCGCGCAGGGCTTCTACCTGCTGCGGGCGCGCACCCAGTTGCGCGAGATCAGCGCCATCCTGTTGAAGTAGGAGCGGCCGCGTGGAGATCTACCTGCCGATCGCCGAGCAGTCGATGAACGTCTTCATCCTGTTCGGGCTGGGCGGCGCCGCCGGCCTGCTGGCCGGGATGTTCGGCGTCGGCGGCGGCTTCCTGGCGACGCCGTTGCTGATCTTCGTCGGCATCCCGCCGGCCGTCGCGGTGGCCAGCCAGGCCAACCAGGTGATCGCCAACTCGATCTCCTCGCTGCAGGTCCAGTGGCGGCGCGGCAATGTCGACCTGCGCATGGGGCTGGTGCTGCTGCTCGGCGGGATGATCGGCTCGTCGGCCGGCGTCACGCTGTTCACCTACCTCAAGCGGATCGGCCAGATCGATTTCGTGATCGCCGTGATGTACGTGGTGATGCTGTCCTCGATCGGCCTGCTGATGCTGTTCGAGAGCCTCAGGACCTACTTCCGCCGGCGCCGCAACCCGGGCGGGCCGCGCGGCAAGCTGCACACCCACTACCTGGTGCATCGCCTGCCGTGGAAGATGCGCTTCTACAAGTCGAAGCTCTATATCAGCGCCTTCCTACCGATCGGGCTGGGCTTCGCGATCGGCATCCTGTCGGCGATCCTGGGCGTCGGCGGCGGCTTCGTGCTGGTGCCGGCAATGATCTACCTGCTCGGCATGCCGACCACCGTCGTGATCGGCACGTCCAACTTCCAGATCCTGTTCGTGGCCGCCAACGTCACCTTCCTGCAGGCGGCGACCAACGGCACGGTCGACGTGGTGCTGGCGCTGCTGCTGATCCTGGGCGGCGTGGTCGGCGCCCCGATCGGCTCGCGCATCGCCGGCAGGCTGCCGGGTGTGGTGCTGCGCGGCCTGATGGCCGTGCTGGTGCTCGGGGTGGCGGTGCAGTTGCTGTTCCAGCTGCTGCGCACCCCGGTCTCGCCCTATTCGCTCGGCATCCGCGAGGTGCTGCCGTGAAAGGGCTCGTGGCGGCACTTCTTTTTTGCCTCCTCGCGTCGACCGCTACTGCCCAGCGCATCGAGCCGCCGCGGCCGACGGCCCCGTCTCCGTCCTCCTCCCCGGCACTGCCGGCGCCGACCCTGGGCGGGCCAGCCGATTCCAGCGTGCCGCCGTCGGTCCCCAGCGCGCCGACCGTGCCGGAGCTGATCGTCGACCTGTCGCAGGCACGGGTGTCGATCACTTCCGCCTTCCAGGGCGAAAGCCTGCTGTTGTTCGGGATGTTCGATCCGCCGGGCGAGATCGTCGTCGTCGTGCAGGGACCGCCGGCGCGCGAGACCGTGCTGCGCAAGGAGCGGGTTCTGGGGCTCTGGCTGAACACCGGCCGCCAGGCCTTCGATGACGTGCCGGCCTACTATTTCATTGCCGCCAGCGCGCCGCTCCAGCGGCTGCTGGCGCGCGGCGCCGGCGGCGAGATCCTGTCGCTGGAGGATCGGCTGGCCAGCATCCGCCCGGTCGGCTGGCGCCCGCCGCACGAGCTGGCCAGGTTTCGCGCCGGGCTGGTCGAAGTGAAGCGGCGCGAGGATCTCTATCCGGCCACCTTCGGCCAAGTCTCGGTGCAGGCAGGGCGGCTGTTTCGGGCCGAGCTGCCTTTTCCGTCACGCCTGCCGGAAGGGGTCTACGACGTGCGGGCCTACCTCCTGCGCGAGGGCAAGATCGTGGCCGCGGTATCGCGGCCCCTGCCGGTCGGCAAGGTCGGCTTCAATGCCCGCCTGGCCGGCTGGTCGCGCCAGGAGGGGACGCTCTACGGCATCGGCGCCATCGTCATGGCGCTGGTCCTGGGTTGGCTGGGAGGCGCCGTCATGCGGCGGCTCTAGGCGGAGAACGCGAGGGGGAACCATGGCCGTGCAATCTGAACCGATCGGCGAGCGCGTCTTCCTGGTGGTGGTCGACGAGAGCCCGGAGATGAAGAACGCCCTGCGCTACGCCTGCCGGCGCGCCAAGCGCACGGGCGGGCGTGTCGCCCTGCTCTACGTCATGCTGCCGCCCGAGGGGAACCAGTGGGGCTCGGTCGTCGAGCTGATGCGCGAGGAAGCGCGCCATGTGGCGGAAGAGATCGTCGCGCGCCACGCCGACGTGGCCGCGACGCTCACCGGTCAGCCGCCGTCGATCTACATTCGCGAGGGAAAGAGCCGCGACGAGCTCCTCAAGCTCCTCGGCGAGGATCGCTCGATCTGCGTCCTGGTGCTCGGCAGCTCGTCGAGCAACGAAGGCCCCGGTCCTCTCGTCGCCGCCTTCACCGGCAAGGCCGGCGCCCAGCTCCGTATTCCGCTGACCATCGTGCCGGGTGCGCTTTCGGACGCGGAGATCGATGCAATCTCATGATAACTGCAGGAAGAGCTGCGACACTTTTCCAAAAGGTTCCCCAGACTTGATGTTTGTATAATTCCCGATCAAGAGCAGATGAAATCGTAAGACTGTACTAACATATTGTTCTAAAAGAATAATAGTGATTAATTCCATAACATTGAATTGAATGCATTTAAAAATCCGCTTGATCCCTTGTGCGCCGGTTCCTAGGTCGGAAGGCAACAGGGGCGGCGACGTCCCATGCCGAAACCCGAGCGACGCCGAGGCTTCGAGGCCGGAGCGTTCGAGAAGGAGGCAGGTTTGTTCATTCAGACCGAGCAGACACCCAACCCGTCGACCCTGAAGTTCCTGCCCGGCCGGGTGGTGATGGAAAAGGGTACGCTGGATTTTGCCGACGCCACCACGTCGCACGATTCACCCCTCGCGCGCAGGCTGTTCGCGGTGGAGGGCGTGGAGCGCGTTTTCTTCGGCAACGACTTCGTGACCGTGACCAAGGCCGCCGACAAGGATTGGCAGATCCTGAAGCCCTCGATCCTGGGCGGCATCATGGAGCATTACACGTCGGGCGAGCCCGTGGTCGCCGCTGCCGCGGCGGCCGAGGGCGAGGCCGAGAGCGACGACGACGAGATCGTCGCACAGATCAAGGACCTGCTCGAAACGCGTGTCCGTCCGGCGGTTGCCCAGGACGGCGGCGATATCGTGTTCCAGGATTTCCGGGATGGCGTGGTCTACCTGCACATGCAGGGATCGTGCTCGGGCTGCCCCAGCTCGACGGCCACGCTCAAGATGGGCATCGAGAACCTGCTCAAGCACTACGTGCCTGAAGTGGTGGAAGTGCAAGCGGCCCAGTAGGCCGCTCGCTCTCGAGCGTACAGCGTAAGGAAGCTTTTTGTCGTCGGCCCTTCGGGGCCGCGAGCGGTCGTGTGCGCCGTAAGCGCGGGCGTTCGGTTGTGCCGAAATTTGAGAGAGTACCTGAATGCCATTGTCGGTTCGGCCCGTTCTCGAGCGCGGGCGCCAATATGCCTTTCCCGTCGTCTGGACCGCGGTCCTCGCCACGGGCGTGGCCTTGCAGCGGCCGCTCCCGGACTTCGACGCGAGCGTGCTGCTCTCCTTCAATGTCGTGGCGCCGGCCGCGGCGGAACCTCTCCCGACCGTCGCGGCGCCGGAGCCGGAACCGGTGCTGACGTTCGTTCGACACGACATCGAACCGGAGGGAGCGGTGCCGTCCAGCCCGCGCGACGTGACCGGCGGCCATGGCCGCTTCGCGGCACCCGCCAATGCGGTGCGGCGCCAGGTCCAGGTCCGGGCGATCAATCCGCGTACTGCCGACGAGCTGGCCGGCGTCTTCCGCGACGTATCCTATACGCTGACCGACGTGCGCCAGGGTGAGGCGGTGCCGCCGATCAAGGTCGAGCGCGTGCCCGACGACCTCGCCGGCAAGGACGGCAGCGTGCGCAAGGCGCTGTTCATCACCGCGCTTCTGCCGGTGATCCTCGAGGTCAACCAGCGGGTGCTGGCGGAGCGCGAGCAGCTCCTGTTCCTGCGCGACAAGTTCGCCGGGCCTGCCGGCATCTCGCCGCTCGAGCGCATCTGGCTCGAGCAGCTCGCCGACCGCTACGACTCGTCGGCCGACCGGCTCGACGAGCTGGTGCGCCGCGTCGACATCGTGCCGCCTTCGATGGCGATCGCCCAGAGCGGCATCGAATCGGGCTGGGGCACCTCGTTCGCCGCGCGCACCGGCAACGCCCTGTTCGGGCAGATCCAGTCGGTCGGCCGCCATGCCGTGGCCGTGCCGTGGAAGCCCGGCGCGGGCATGCCGCAGCCGTTCCCCAATGTCGGCGAGGCGGCAGAGGCCTATGTCTACAATCTCAACACCCATCCCGCCTACAACGCCTTCCGCGCCGAACGCGCGACGATGCGCGAGCGTGGCGAGGCGCCCGACGGCTACCGGCTGATCGGCAAGCTGCTGCGCTATTCCGAGCTCGGCCAGCAATATGTCGGCTTCGTGCGCCAGGTGATGCGCGACGACCAGCTCACCGACTTCGACAAGGCGAGGCTGTCGAGCTTCTGAGTGCCGTCACATCATCGGCCGGGGCAGGTCGGCGTCGGCAATCAACGGAAAGCGGCGCGCGTCGAAGAGCTGGTAGTGCCACCATTCGTTCCGATAGAAGTCCCAGCCGGCCGCGGTCATAAGCCCCATCAGCAGCAGCCGGTTGCGTTGCGCCTGCGCGGGAATGTCGGTGCGGGCGTGGTGCGACAGCGGCGTGAAGGCGTCGAAGGCGGTGCCCATGTCGAGCGCACGGCCCTCGCCGTCGAGCAGGGTGAGGTCGACCGCCACGCCGCGCGAATGCGGCGAACCGCGCCGAGGGTCGGCGAGGAATTCGGGATCGGGCGTGTGGTTCCACAGCTTCCATTGCGCTTCGACGGGGCGCAGCGCGTCGAAGATCCGGAAACGCAGGCCGAGCGGGCGGGCCAGCGCGATCGCTGCCGTCAGCGCCTCGGCCGCCTCGCGGCGCAGGAAGCATTCGGCGTTCCGATAGACCGGCAGGCCGGTTAGATTGGCGCCGGTCGCGTAGGCCAGGGTCACGTCGACATCGAAGTCGGGCGGGGCGATCTCAACCAGGTCGAATTCCATGACAGAACAATGCCCAGCCGCTCGCGGCAGCGCCAGCGCATGACGATCCTGGCCTTCGACTGTGCCGTCACCGGGCTGTCCGTCGCCGTCGTGCGCGACGGCGCCTGCCTGGCGCAGCATCGCGAGGAGGGGCGCGGCCAGGCGGCGAGCCTGCTGCCGGCGATCGCCGGGGTGCTGCGACAGGCCGGCGCCGATCGCCGCGACCTGTCGCTGATCGCCGTCACGGTCGGGCCGGGGAGCTTCACCGGCGTGCGCGTCGGCCTCGCCGCGGCGCGCGGACTGGCACTGGCGCTCGGCGTGCCGCTGGCCGGGATCGCCACGACCGACGCCCTGCTGGCCGCCGCCGAGCCCGACGGGCGGCTCGCAGTTGCCCTCATCGACACGCATCTCGGCGATTGGTTTTGCGCACTTTGCACACATGATCGCGCGCCTTTCATCGCCACGACCGCAGCGTTGGCGGCCCGGCTGGCCGGCCGGCCGTGCCGGATCGTCGGCCCGCAGGCCGCGGCGCTCGCCCCGCGGC
>CAMFJT010000061.1 GCA_945957125.1 uncultured Rhodospirillales bacterium
CTTTCTTCGGTTTTGCGCCATCCCATGAGCGGCTCTGGAGAGCCGCGCTCCCAGCGACTTGAATAAGTTCACAAGCTCTCGTGATGACGGGAGTTCAGAGCTGCTTGCTGGCGATCGCCGCTCCCTGCGCGAGGGTTTCCAGCTTGGCCCAGGCGATGTCGCGGTGGACGCGGCCGCCGAGGCCGCAATCGGTCGAGGCGATGACGCGCTCCTTGCCGACCAGCCTGGCGAAGCGGCCGATACGCTCGGCGACCAGCTCGGGATGCTCGACCACGTTGGTCGCGTGGCTGACCACGCCGGGCAGGATCAGCCGGTCGTCGGGCAGCTTCGTGTCCTTCCACACCGCCCATTCGTGCTCGTGGCGGACATTGCCGGCCTCGAAGGAATAGGCGCCGGCGTCGATCTTGAGCATGACGTCGACGATGTCGCGCATCGGCACGTCGGTGGTGTGCGGGCCATGCCAGCTTCCCCAGCACAGGTGGAAGCGGATGCGGTCCTTCGGCAGGCCACGCAACGCATGGTTCAGCGCCTCGACCTTGGGCATGGTGAACTTGCGATAGTCCTCCGCCGTCGGCTCGGGGTTGATCTGGTCGAAGTTCTCGGCGATCGCCGGATCGTCGATCTGCAGCACCAGCCCCGCGTCGATGATCGCCTTGTACTCCTCGCGCATGGCGTCGGCGCAGGCGAAGACGAACTCGTCGTCGCTCTTGTAGTGGCGGTTGCCGATGCGCGCGCAGCTCGCCGGTCCGATCGAGGTCATGAAGCCCTCGCTCACGCCGTTGGCCTGCAGCGCGGCCTTGAAGTTGGCGATGTCGGCGGCGATCGCGGCCTGCCCGGTATAGCTGATCGGCCCGATGCAGAACGGCCAGTCCGTCGCGCGCGGACCGGTCGAGACCCCCGACTCGGGATCGCTGTAGGCCGCCGCGAAGCGCTGCCGGTCGCGCCGATCGGCGAAGCTCGACAGCACGGTGTTGCCCGGGCTCGAGCGCCGCGCGGGAAAATCGTACAGGCCGAGGCCGGTGACCTCGAGATTCGACAGGCGGGAGAATGAGTAGCTCCACCAGGCGCGATAGTTGACCTTCGAGCCCATCGACTTGCCGTACTCGCCGTCGCCCGGCACGGTGATGCCGGCAGCGACCTGGCGGCGCACCACGTCGTCGACCGCCGCCGTCAGCGACTTCTGGAACGTGGCCTCGTCGGCCTTGCCGGTCTCGCGCTGGTGGTTGGCCTCGATCAGCGAGTCGGGCCGCGGCAGGCTGCCGGCGTGGCTGGTGAGGATGGCATCGGTGCTCTTGCGCATGATCTAGCGTCCCTTGAATTTCACGGGCTTCCGCTTCTCCGCGAAAGCGCGCGCAGCCTCGCCGAAATCCTCGCTGAGATAAAGCTTCTCGGGCGCGCCCATGAACATCACCTCGCGGCTGAGGCGATCCATGTAGTAGCGCCGCATCCGCACGGTGGAACGCACGCTGAGCGGCGGGTTCTTGATCACCTCGGCGGCCAGCTCGCGCGCCACGTCGAGATACTTGCCCTTGGGTGCCACGCGATTGATCAGGTTGGCCCTGAACGCCTCTTCCGCGGTGAAGAACCGGCCGGTGAGCGCGGCTTCCATCGTGAACGCGCCGCCGCCGCGATAGTGCATCAACGCCCAATACTTGCCGGCGCCCAGCCCGCGCGAGGTCTCGGTGATCTGGAAGCGCGTGCCCTCCTCCGCGACGATCAGGTCGCATTCGAGCACGATGCCGACCGACAGGCCGAGCACGTAGCCGTGCGCGGCGGCGATCACCGGCTTCCAGTTGACCGACTTGGTCAGCAGGTCGGCGGAATGCGTGCCGCGCCCCTGCGGCCCGCCGAGCTTGAGGAATTCCTCGCGGCTGCGGAGCTGGCGCTGCTGCACGTCGGCACCGGTCGAGAAGGCACGGCCGGTGCCGCACAGGATGGCGATGTGCGCCGACTCGTCGGCATCGAAGCGATGCAGCGCCTCGCCCAGCGCACCGACCAGCTCGTCGCTGAAGGCATTCAATTTCTCGGGGCGGTTCAGCGTCAGCGTGACGACCTCGCCGTCCTGCTCATAATTCACGAGCGCCATCGTTTCCCCCTATGCAGTTCCTTCTTGTGCCGCCAGACTAGCCGACAAAATCGGGAGGAAACCATGGGCATGATCGCCAAGGCGACGGTCGCGCTGTTCGCATTCGCACTCTGTGCAAGCCCCGCATCCGCCCAGAAGAAGTACGATCCCGGCGCATCGGACACCGAGATCAAGCTCGGCCAGACCATGCCCTACAGCGGCCCGCTTTCGGGTTTCGCCACGCTCGGCAAGGCGGAGATCGCCTACTTCGCGATGATCAACGAGCAGGGCGGCGTCAACGGACGCAAGATCAACATGATCTCGCTCGACGACGGCACCAGCCCGCCGAAGACGGTGGAGCTGACGCGCAAGCTGATCGAGGACGACCAGGTGCTGGCGATCTCGGGCTCGCTCGGCACGGCGACCAATGCCGCGATCCAGAAGTACCTCAACAACAAGAAGGTGCCGCAGCTCTTCCTCGCCACCGGCGCGGCGCGCTGGAACGATCCGAAGACCTTCCCCTACACGATGACCCTGACGCCGATCTATACGGCGGAGGCGAGCATCTACGGCGCCTACGTCATGAAGGAGGTCAAGGACCCCAAGGTCGCCGTGCTCTACCAGAACGACGATTTCGGCAAGGACTTCATCAAGGGCTTCCGCGAGCGGCTCGGCGACAAGGCCAAGTCGATCATCGTGCGCGAGGTGAGCTACGAGGTGACCGACGCCACGGTCGATTCCCAGATGATCGACCTCGCCTCGACCAAGGCCAACGTCTTCCTCAACGTCTCGACGCCGAAGTTCGCCGTGCAGGCGATCCGCAAGGCATACGAGCTCGGCTGGAAGCCGCTGCAGCTCATCGACAACCCGGCCGCCTCGGTCGCGGTCGTCATGCGGCCGGCGGGCCTCGAGGCGTCCAAGGGCATCGTCTCGGCGGCGTTCGTGAAGGATCCGACCGACCCGCAATACAAGGACGATCCGGAGTTCCTCGCGTGGGTCGCCTGGATGAAGAAGCACTATCCGTCCGGCAGCCTCGACGACATCCAGAACGTCGTGGGCTACGTGCAGGCGCAGACCATGGTGCAGGTGCTGAAGCAGTGCGGCGACACGCTGACCCGCGAGAACGTCATGAAGCAGGCGGCGAACCTCAAGGGCTTCCATCCCGCCATGCTGCTCAAGGGCATCGACATCAACACCGCGCCGGACGACTACCAGCCGATGGAGGAGATGCTGATGCAGCGCTTCAACGGCGAGCGGTTCGAGGTGTTCGGCGACCTGCTGAGCGCCCGGGTGGCGAAATAGAAGGAGAAACGACCGATGGCCAAGCGCAAGAGCATCAACTGGGCGGGCTTCAAGCACGAGAACCCGATCCCCAACGCCAGCATGATCGGCAACCTGCTGATGTCGAGCATCATGAGCGGCCGCGATCCCGACACGGGCACCATGCCGCCCGAGCTCGACGCGCAGGTGATCAACATCTTCAAGCAGATCAAGCTCGCCGTCGAAGCCGCCGGCGGCACGCCCGACGACATCCTCAAGGTTCACTTCTGGATGAAGGACCCGGCGACCGGCCGCAAGGCGCTGAACGGCGAATGGTCGAAGATGTTTCCCGATCCCGAGTCGCGTCCCGCGCGCCACACCTCGGCCCTGCCGGCGAATGCGCCGAACCACGTGAGCTGCGATTTCGTCGCCGTGATCGGCGGCTGACCCTCATCGGGCCGCGCCACTCCGGTGGCGCCAACTTTGCTGCTTTCTTCCTCCTCCCCCGTATGACGGCTATGGCATCTACACATCTCAAGTCCTCCCCGCGCGCAGCGCGGGGAGGAAATCGACCTTGCCGATGTGTCGATGCCATAGCGTATGAAGGGGGAGGAGCCTGACTGAAGTCGACGTTGGCGCCCATGAGAGGTTGTGAATTTATCGGCCGATGGCAAAAAAGCGATCTGGCTACCCTCCCGCCTCATCCTGAGGAGCGCAGCGAAGCGGAGCGTCTCGAAGGATGGCAACGCGAAGGATGCGGCGAAAACTGCCACAAGGGACCGCCAGATCCATTGTCCGGCAATAAATTCACAAACTCTGAGTGGCGCGGTCCGATGACGTCACCGCCCCGGCAGATGGAGGTTGGCGACGGCGGCGCCGACGAAGAGCTGCGGCCGCGAGGGCTGGCGGACGCCGAGGCGGCGTTCGAGCGTCTCGACGCAGGCCCGCGTCGCCTGCGCGAGACCTGCCCAGGTCGAGGCGCCGTCGAGCTGCTGCAGGAAACACTGGTCGTAATAGGTGTAGTCGTCGTTGGCGCCGCAGCCGAAGCTGGTGCGATCGGCGGCGGCCGCGGCGAGGATGATGCGGTTGGGCCGACGTGTCTCGGCATTGATGAAGGTACCGCTGTGGCAGGCCGACACGATCACCACGGTCGGCACCGTGCCGCAGCCTGCGGTCAGCGCCTGGTCGAGCGCGGCGGGCGACAGCAGCCGACGGTCGGGCCGCAGGAAGAAGCCGCGCTCGTCGCCGTGGCTCGTCATGTAGACGAGGCAGGCTTGCCCGCCCGGCACGCGCAAGCCGTCGATGACGTTCACCGAGCTCGCCAGCCGATCGCCCGCCGCCCGCGAGGCCGAGTAGCTGGTGATGTCGCGCACGCCCATCGCGGCAAAACGCTCGCGCAGAGTCTCGATGCCGTTGTCGAAGGCCGGGCTGCTGTTGTCGCCGGCGACCAGCACGGCATGCCAGCGGCCGGCAGGGATGGCGATGTCCGGCGCGGAAGAGGAAACCTGCGCGACCGGCGGCGCGGTGTCGTCCGCCATGCAGCCCGCGATGAGAAGCGCCAGCACCAGGACAGCCGAGGCAGGATTTCGCCTCCTGGGAGCGCGCCACTCCGGAGCCGCTCTTTCTCTCCACTGCCGCATCCCAGGAGCGGCTCTGGAGAGCCGCGCTCCCAGCGGTCCGGAAGAGAACATCCCGCCTAAGCCGTCGCCGGCTTGGCGCCCACGGCGCGCAGGGCCATGTCGGCGTAGAGGCCGGCCATCTGCTCCTCGCTCAGCGGGCCGCCGGGCACGTACCACATGGACACGTGGGTCCACTGGTCGAGCAGGGCCATCGCCAGCGCCTTGAGCTCGCGGCGGCCGTCGACGTCGGGCGGATCGAACAGGCCGCGCTCGATGCCGTCGGACAGGATGCCGATCACGATGTCGCGGATCGCGCGGCGGCTGCGGCGGATGTCGCTCACGCGCTCGGCGTCGAGCCAGCTGATCTCGCGATTGGCGACCAGCGCCTCGATGCGCAGCCGGCAATGGCGCATGACATAGGCGCGCACGAATGCCGCCAGCCGGGCGCGCGGATCGGCGCCCGCCCCGACCACCGCCTGCTGGCAGACCCGCTCGAGCTCGGCCTGGGTCGTGGCGATGATGTCGTGCAGCAGCTCGTCCTTCGACTTGAAGTGGTTGTACAGCGCGCCCTGCGTCAGCCCGCAGGCCTTCATGATGTCGCGCACCGTCACCACGGGATAGCCGCGCTCGGCGAACTGGGTGAAGGCGGCGGCGCGGATCGCCTCGACCGGCGGCCTCCCGTCGCGCTCGACGGGCGGCGCCTCCGCCGTGGCGATCTTGCGCTTGCTCATCGCGCGGCCCCGGCAATGCCCTCGACCAGCTGCCAGCCGAGCTCGGCGGCGGGCCGCACCAGCTTGCCGGAATCCGCCGCCCGAAGGTTCGACGCGGTGCCGTCGAGCGAACGCGCATAGACGCCCTGGCGGATGCACGACACGCGGAAGAGGTTGTACGCCATATAGAATTCCCACAGCGCCGGCGCCGGAACGGCGCGTTTCGACAGCGCGCAGTAATACGCCACCATCTCCTCCTCCGACGGCAGGCCGAGCGCGGCGAGGTCATGGCCCTTCAGCCCACCCCAGTCCATCGGCGTGCGCCACAGCATGCAGAGATAGGAGAGCTCGGCCAGCGGATCGCCCAGGGTCGAGATCTCCCAGTCGATCACCCCCAGCACGCGCGGCTCGGTCGGATGGAACACCATGTTGTCGAGCCGGTAGTCGCCGTGGACCAGAACGGTCTCGTCATCCTTCGGCAGGTGCGCCGGCAGCCAGTCGAGCAGCCGGTCCATCGCCTCGATCGACTCGGTCTCGGAGGCCTTGTACTGCTTGCCCCAGCGCGAGATCTGGCGCGCGACGTAGCTGCCCGGCCGGCCGAAGTCGGCGAGCCCGAGCGCCGCATAGTCGACGGCATGCAGCCGCGCCAGCACGTCGAACTTGGCCTTGTAGATCGCCAGCCGGCCTTCCTTCGGGACCTCCGGCAGCAACGGATCCCACAGCACGCGGCCGTCGCAATATTCCATGATGTAGAAGGGCGTGCCGACGACGCCGTCGTCCTCGCACAGCGCGTAGGCCGTCGGGGTCGGCACGTCGGTCCGGTTCAAGGCCGAAATGACGCGGAACTCGCGGTCGACCGCATGGGCCGACGGCAGCAGCTTGCCGGGCGGCTTGCGGCGCAGCACGTAGCGGCGCCCGCCGCCGTCCGTCAGTCGATAGGTCGGATTGGACTGCCCGCCCTTGAACTGCTCGACCGTCAGCGGCGGCACGAAGCCGGCGACCTCGTCCGCCATGAAACGGGCCAGCCGCTGCTCGTCGAAGCGATGCTTTTCCTGCACCGCCATCGTGCCGATATAGTCCGCGCCTTTTCTCGCCACCCGCCTGCCCCTCCCTGAACGCTTGTTCACTTTGGTGTCGAGTTTGCTCGCCCGTGTGCGCGCATGCAATATCGAGTCCTCGTCGGGCCGCACCGTGCGGATGCTCGCAGATGCGAGACGCTCGGCGCCCAGGAACGCCGTTTTGCTTGGCGGCGCGCCGGCTGCGCGCATTGTCGCGCCGGGGGTGCGGAGATGGCCGCCCCGCATCGGGGCCGTGCTATGGCGGCGGCCGCTCGGGCCGACGGCTCGCATTTCGATGCGGCCCTGAAGTTGGGGCTTGGGCGAAATGGCCAAATTGTGTTTATCTAGGGGTTGGGTAAGCCCGGGTGTTTCGGGCCCAAAATCTACAGATAACGAGTCTGCGCAGGGGAGGCATCGTTGAGCCGATTGCTAAGCAAGGACTTCCTGTCCGGGGTGATGTTCATCGCCTTCGGATTGGTCGCCCTCTATTTCGGGCGAAACCTGCAGATGGGCACCACGGTGCGCATGGGGCCGGGTTACGTGCCGCACATGCTCGCCTACATCATGCTGGCGCTGGGCGGAATCATCGCGGTGATGGCGCTGCTGACGCCGGGCGAGCAGGTCGAGACGCCGAAGTGGAAGCCGATCACGATGGTCACCGTCGGGATCGTGTGCTTCGCACTGCTGTTCGAAACGGCGGGCCTGATCCCCGCGCTGGTCGTGCTGATCCTGATCGCGTCGCTGGGCGGCGAGGAGTTCAAGCTGACCGAAGTGATCATGAACATGATCGTCCTGTCGATCCTTTGCATCGTCGTGTTCAAGCTCGGCCTGCAGATGAACATCTCGATCATCCGGGGAGTGTGGTGAGATGGATCTGCTGCATAACCTGACGCTCGGCCTCGGCGTCGCACTCTCCTTCCAGAACCTGCTGTACGCGCTGGTCGGCTGCATGGTCGGCACGCTGATCGGCGTTCTCCCCGGCATCGGCCCGGTGGCGACCATCGCCATGCTGCTGCCGATCACCTTCCACCTGCCGCCGACGGCCGCGCTGATCATGCTCGCCGGCATCTACTACGGCGCGCAGTACGGCGGCTCGACGACGTCGATCCTGGTCAACCTGCCGGGCGAGGCCTCGTCGGTCGTGACCTGCCTCGACGGCTACCAGATGGCGCGCCGCGGCCGCGCCGGCGCGGCGCTGTCGATCTCCGCCGTGGGATCGTTCTTCGCCGGCACGGTCGGCACGATCATCATCGTGATCTTCGCCGAACCGCTGACGCGCATGGCGCAGAAATTCGGCCCGGCCGATTACTGCTCGCTGATGGCGCTAGGCCTCGTGGCCGCCGTCGTGCTCGCCAGCGGCTCGGTGCTCAAGGCGATCGCGATGGTGTTCCTCGGCCTGCTGTTCGGCCTGGTCGGCACCGACGTGAATACCGGCGCCCAGCGCTTCACCTTCGACATCCCCGAGCTGTCGGACGGCATCGACTTCGCCCCGATCGCGATGGGCCTGTTCGGCATCGCCGAGATCGTGGTCAACCTCGAAAAGCACATGACGCGCTCCGGCGCCATCAAGGTGACGTCGCTCTGGCCGACCCGCGAGGAGATAAGGCGGGCCTGGCCCGCCGTCCTGCGCGGCACGACGCTGGGCTCGATCCTCGGCGTGCTGCCCGGCGGCGGCCCGACCCTGGGCGCCTTCTCGGCCTATACGCTGGAGAAGAAGATCTCCAAGCGGCCGGGCGAGTTCGGCAAGGGCGCGGTGGAAGGCGTCGCGGCGCCGGAAGCGGCCAACAATGCCGCCGCCCAGACCTCGTTCATCCCGATGCTGACGCTCGGCATCCCGTCCAACGCCGTCATGGCGCTGATGGTCGGCGCCATGATCATCCAGGGCATCCAGCCGGGCCCCGAGGTCATGACCAAGAAGCCGGACCTGTTCTGGGGCATGATCGCCTCGATGTGGATCGGCAACGCCATGCTGGTCATCATCAACCTGCCGATGATCGGCATCTGGGTGAAGCTGCTGACCGTGCCGTATCGCTTCCTGGCGCCGGCCATCCTGCTCTTCTGCTGCATCGGCGCCTACAGCCTGCAGAACAGCACGTTCCACGTCATGCAGGTCGCCATCTTCGGCGTCGTCGGATACATCTTCGTCCGGCTCGGCTGCGAGGGAGCGCCGTTCCTGCTCGGCCTGGTGCTGGGACCGCAGATGGAAGAATACTTCCGGCGTGCCATGCTTCTGTCGCGTGGCGATCCGATGGTGTTCATCCAGCGGCCGATCAGCCTCGGCCTGCTGATCGCCACCGCGGTCCTGCTCGTCCTGATGGCTCTGCCGAGCATCAAGAAAGCGCGCGAGGAAGCCTTCCAGGAAGAGGGCTGACGCCCACAGAGGAGCCCGACCATGTCCGACCTGCCCAAGCGTGTCAGCATTGCCGAGGAAGGCCCTCGCGAGGGCTTCCAGTCGGAGAAGAAGATCATCCCGGTCGCGGACAAGGTCCGCCTCATCGAGGCGCTTGCCGAGACCGGGCTGGACCACATCGCCTGCGTCTCCTACGTCAATCCCAAGCGCGTGCCGACCATGGCCGATGCCGAGGAAGTGGCGCAGGCGATCCGGCGCAAGCCGGGCATCGAATACGCCGCCCTCTGGCTCAACCAGCAGGGCCTCGAGCGGGCCCTCCGCGGCCCGCTGCATGTCGACGGCGGCATCCGCGTGACCGCCTCGGAGACCTTCTCGAAGAAGAACATCGGCAAGGCCGTGGCCGACGCGCTGGTCGAGCAGCGGATGTCGCTCGCGACCTTCAAGGACCGCGGCATGCCGGTCGAATGGGGCACCATCCTCGGTGCCTTCGGCTGCAACTACGAGGGCGAGCTGCCGACCGAGCTGATCCTGCATCGCGTGCAGCAGGCGCTCGACGAGGCCGCGCTGGCCGGCTTCACGCTGAAGGGCATCAAGCTCACCGACGCCATGGGCTGGGCGACGCCTGCATCCGTCTATCGCCTGATCGGCGCGATCCGCGACAAGTGGCCGGAGCTCGAGATTTCGCTGCACCTGCACGACACGCGCGGCACGGGCATGGCGGCCGCCTATGCCGGCCTGCAGCTCGGCGTCTCGAAGTTCGACGCCTCGATCGCCGGGCTGGGCGGCTGCCCGTTCGCGGCGACCGACGGCGCGGCAGGCAACATCTGTACCGAGGATTTCGCCTACATGTGCGAGGAGATGGGGATCGAGACCGGTCTCGACATCGACAGACTGATCGAGGTCGCCCGCATTGCCGAGGACGTCGTCGGCCGGCCCCTGCCCGGCCACGTGATGCGCGGCGGCACGCTGAAGGCCGCCAAGGCCAAGGCCGCGCAGAGGGCTGCAGCATGAACGCCGAGACCATGCCCGCGGGCGGGCTCGTGCCCGATTCGACCTATGTCGAGGTCGCCACGGTGCCGTGGGCCAAGACCCGCTTCCCCGGCGTCGAGGCCAAGACCCTGATGGAAAACAAGGAGTCCGGCCTCTCGACGCTGCTGATGCGCTGGGCGCCCGGCGCGCGCCTGCCGATGCACGAGCATGTCGAGATCGAGCAGACCTATGTGCTGTCGGGCTCCTTCTCCGACCATATGGGCACCTGCCGGGCCGGCGACTATGTCTGGCGCCGCGCCGGCAGCCGCCACGATGCCTGGACCGACGAGGGCTGCCTGATGCTGGCGGTCTTCCTCAAGCCGAACCGGTTCTTCGACTGATCCGTCTTCCCGAG
Organism: uncultured Rhodospirillales bacterium; assembly: GCA_945957125.1. Lineage (GTDB taxonomy): Bacteria > Pseudomonadota > Alphaproteobacteria > Reyranellales > Reyranellaceae > Reyranella. The sequence continues at coordinate 10,447 of CAMFJT010000061.1, forward strand.
CGCAGCCGAGGGACCTCCTCTTCGCGGCAGCCGTTACCGTGACGAGGTCCCGCGACGACGCTCGGAACGACGGAAACCAACACAAAGAGGTAAGAATGCCCGGCGTCCTGGAAGGAATACGCGTCCTCGATTTCGGCCGGTACATCGCCGGCCCGTTCTGCGGCACCATGCTGGGCGACCTCGGTGCCGAGGTGATCCGCATCGAGAAGCTCGAAGGCAGCGAGGACCGCTGGGTCACGCCGGTGACCGACGACGGCCAGGGCGCGATGTTCCTCCAGATGGCGCGCAACAAGCTCGGCCTGACGCTCAACCCGATGAAGCCGGCCGGCCGCGAGATCGTGAAGAAGCTGGTCGCCGTCTCCGACGTGGTTATCGCCAACCTGCCCTACGAAGACCTCAAGAAGATGGGTATCGACTACGAGACCATCTCGGCGATCAACCCGCGCATCATCCTCGCGACCAACTCGACCTTCGGCTCGGAAGGCCCCTACGCCACCCGCGTCGGCTTCGACACGATCGGCCAGGCGATGTCGGGGGCCATGCATCTCTCGGGCGACGGCAACGTCCCGACGCGCGCCAACGCGCCCTATGTCGATTTCGGCTCGGCGCTGCTCAGCACCGTGGGCGTGATGGCCGCGCTGATGGACCGCGCCAAGAGCGGCAAGGGCCAGAAAGTCGAGACCGCCCTGCTGCGCACCGCCATCAACATCACCAACAGCCACCTGATCGAGCAAGCGATGCTCGGCCTCGGCCGCATCGCCACGCTCAATCGCGGCTTCACCGCCGGCCCGTCCGACACCTTCAAGTGCAAGGACGGCTGGATCTACGCCATGACCATCGGCCAGCCGCTGTTCGTGCGCTGGTGCCGCCTGATGGGCAACGAGGACCTCGCCGCCGACCCGCGCTTCAAGGACGATCTCGCGCGCGGCGACAACGGCGAGGCGCTGTCGGCGATCATGCAGAAATGGTGCGACGGGCGCACCGTCTCCGAGGCGCTCGAGCTGCTCGAAGCCAACCGCATCCCGGCCGGCGCGGTCTACACGCCGCAGCAGACGCTCGACGACAAGCATGTCCAGGAAGCGGGCTTCTTCCATTCGATGGAGTTCCCCGGCGCGGCCAAGCCGATCCCCGTGCTGCAGGAGCCGGTCAAGCTCTCGCGCACCCCGCTCACCATCCGCTCGCGCGCGCCCAGGCTCGGCGAGCATACCGACCAGATCCTGGGCGAGCTGGGCTACGACGCCGCGGCGATCGACAAGTTGCGCGCCGACCGCGTCGTATGACCTCGGCGGCCGACCGTCTCGCGGCCCTGCCCGACCTGCTGGCCGCCGATACCGACCTGCTCCGCCGCGGCCGCTGGCTGACCGTCGAGTGCCGCATCGATGTCGGCAGCGCGCCGTTCTTCCTGTCGATCCGCGACGGCGCCCTCGCCGCCTTCGACCGCGGCCCCCGCCTGATGCGCTCGACCGCCTTCACCTTCCGCGCCACCGACGAAGCCTGGACGAATTACTGGCAGCCCATCCCCGCCCCCGGCTGGCACGACCTCTTCGCCCTGACCAAGCGCGGCGCGGCGTCGATGGACGGCGACCTGCGGCCGCTGTTGCAGAACCTGCAGTACTTCAAGGACCTGCTGGCCCTGCCGCGAAAGGCAACATTGCAATAATAGTCGGGTCCAGAAGGCAGGCCGCGCGTTCTCAAATAGTCACCAAAGCACGGACGGTCCTCTCATGCCGGATCGCTATCGCCGATCTGCCTCTTGCGCCAGTCACCGTACGTCTGCCCAGTGGCGACATGCTTCCAATAGCGTGGCCCGCTGACATTGCCGCCGTAGACAACCCGTGATGCCCCCGAGGGCGAGTCGAACGCCGTATCAGCGGTGAAGCGCAGAAACTTGCCATCGGGCGTCGCCTCCAACGCTCCTTCGCTCATCAATTCCAAGCGACGGCGCTTCAAGGCGTCTGGGCAGCTAGGCACTTCTTGTCGCTTCGCCAACGATCCGGCCATCACCACGAACTCCCCATTCGCCTCGCGCGCCTTCGCATCGGCACCGGCTTCAGTGAATGTAAAGATCGGTCCTTCAGCATTTGTGCCAAGCGGCCTGCCCGGTCCTGCTTTGGCAGGAGGCCCCGAGTCCACGCCGGCTTCTTGACCGGCAGGCCGCAGGATGTCGAAGCCGAGCACGGGAAGAAGCACTTCGATCTCGTCGAGTACCCGCTCCATGTCGGCAATCTCAGGCTCGGGCAGGCCCTTAAATGGCGGTTCCGTACTGTTGACGAGCTTGGCACGACCGGCGCCGCGAATGGCGGCGATGACGCGGCTTTCCAGATAGCGGCCATGCGCCTTGGTCAGGTTCTCATCCTTGGACACGATCAGCACCGCTCGGGTGAAGAAGTCCTTCGCTTCATCTGCGTCGTGCGCAGCCAGCCTAGAGCGCACCTGGTCACCCTCGCCGACATAAACGCACTGTCGACCCGGTAGATCAGGATCAGGACCGAGCAGCAGGTAGATGCCGGTCCGCATTGCTTCCTCGCGCCGAATCAAGTCGGGCAATGCAATCCGCGAGGCCACCGCAGCCCGAACGGATGAAACGCCAAGCTCGGCCGTAATGACGCCCGACGGCGAACCATCGACGAGATAGAGCTTGAGCGTGCGGCCCCGACGTACGGGCGACTTGGCGAAGGACTCAGGCATCGATGTGGAGTCTTCCGAGCGATAACGAGTGGGCCGCGCCGAGTTCAGACAAATGCGCGCGCTACGATCACGATACTCGTTGTGACACGGAAGAGGCAAAAATTACGCGTCCGCCATCATGGCGAGCGTCACCAGCGCTTCCTGCCCCCTACTCTTTCCGCTCCTCGGCCGTGCAAAACAGGGCCAGCTTGTTGCCCACCGGATCGCGTAGGTAGCCCACGAAGAAGTTCTTGCTGTATTGGGCACGGAAGCCCGGAGCGCCTTCGTCCGTTCCGCCGGCGGCGATGCCCGCACCATGTACGGTACGCAGCAGCGCCTGGGTCGACACGCGGAAGGCATTCATCGAGCCGTTTCCCCCCGTGGCCGCTCGCCCATCGAAAGGCTTCACGACATACACCGCACCAGGGCCGTTGAAGCGGTCCGGACCGTCAGGAAGCGTGTAGACCGCCGCGTCCTTCTGCCCCGTCTTCTCGTAGCCCAGCGGCACGAGGACCGCTGTGTAGAACCGCTCGGAAAGAGGAACATCGTTCGCGCCGATGGTTATGTAGCTCAGCATCGCCATCCCTCCGTCGTGGGGGTGACGGAGCATACATCGTTGGCCGATCTATCGCGCGGTTGCGTCCCGCAGAGGGTCGTGGGAGCTTGGGGTCACCATGCACTATCGCTTCCTCCCTCTCGCTGGCCTGCTGTCGATCGCCGGCTGCACCGGTCCCGTGGGGCCCGATCCCAACCCGCTGGTCTGGACGGCGACTTTCGCCAAGCCCTACGACGCCATGACCTACTGCCTCAATGCGCGCTCGACCGACTATCGCACGGTGATCGGGCTGGACGGCCAGCGCGGCGTCGGCGGCGTCGAGCTGATCGCGCCGGCCTCGGGCTTCGGCAAGGCCGGCAAGGCCGGCGAATTCGACGTGCGGCGCCTGACCGACCAGACGAGCCAGGTCACCTTCCGCAGCGCCGTCCGCACCGTCGGCGGCAGCGCGACACTCGAGGACTGGGCTCGGCGGCAGGCCGAAGCCTGCGCCCAGTAGGAAGGCCGCGACGATGGCGCCGGCTCTCGAGCCGATGGTCGGCCGCTACCTGCGGCTGGAGATCGAGGGCGTGCCGCACCGCCTCTATTTCGAGGAGGCGGGGCCGGCGGATGGCGGGGGCATTCCGCTGGTCTGCCTGCACACCGCCGGCGCCGACAACCGCCAGTTCCGCCACCTGCTCGCCGATCCCGAGATCACGCGCCGCTTCCGCGTGCTCGCCTTCGACATGCCGTGGCACGGCAAGTCGATGCCGCCCGAGGGCTGGGAGAGCGGCGAGTACCGGCTCACCACGCAATCCTACACCGCCGCGATCCGCGCCTTCTGTTCGGCGATGGAACTCGAGCGGCCCGTCGTCATGGGCTGCTCGATCGGCGGACGCATCGTGCTCAATCTCGCCATCGCGCATGCCGCGGAGTTCCGCGCGCTGATCGCGCTGGAGGCGGCCGACTTCCAGCAGCCGTGGTACGACACGAGCTGGCTGCACCGGCCGGACGTGCATGGCGGTGAGGTCTGCGCCGCGCTGGTCTCCGGCCTGGTCGCGCCGCACAGCCCGCCGGTCCATCGCCACGAGACGCTGTGGATGTACATGCAGGGCGGGCCCGGCGTGTTCAAGGGCGACCTCTATTTCTATCGCGTCGACGGCGACCTGCGCGAGAAGGTGAAGACCATCGACACCTCGGTCTGCCCGCTCTACCTGCTGACCGGCGAGTACGACTTCTCCTGCACCGCCGAGGATACGCAACGCACCGCGGCGCAGATCCCCGGTGCCGAGGTGACGATCATGAAAGAGGTCGGCCACTTCCCGATGAGCGAGAATCCGGTGAAGTTCCGCGAATACATCCTGCCGGTGCTGGCGAAGATTTCCTGAAATCGGGTTTCGTTCCAAAGCGTTTTGCGCCGGGGGCGCGCCACTCCAGTGGCGCGCCCCCAGCGGAAGAACTCCCTACCGCGCCCGGTCAAAGGCGAAGCCTCACTGGAACGACTTCGCCATGTAAACCCTGACATGAGGGTCGAGCCCGTGCTCGGGTGGCCCGCGGCGCACGATCTCGAAACCGTGCCGCCGGTAGAGGCGGATGTTGGCGACCGCCATCTCGGCGGTCTCGAGCGACAAGGCGCCAAGGCCGCGCGCTCGCGCCACCTCGTCGATCCGCTGCAACAGCCAGCTTCCGATGCCGGCGCCCTGTCGCGCCGGATCGACCGCGATGGTGTGGATGTAGAGATCTTTCTTCTGCGGTTTCGTTCGGACAGCGCCGACGATTCGCTCACTCTCCAAAGCAACGTAGACGTCGCCTCTCTCGACTTCCGCCGCAAATCGCTCCCGCTCTTCGGCAAACTGAGCAGAGCCATCGGCAGGAAACTCACGCCCCAAAGCGCGGATATAGGGCGTGAAGGCCGCGCGTATGACACGCACGACCTCGTCGGCCTCCGAAGGCATCGCCGTTCTGAAAGTCAGGACCATGAGACGGATACCCTGTCATGCCGCTGGGGGCGCAGCTCTCCAGATCCCATGAGCGGCTCTGGAGAGCCGCGCTCCCGGCCATTCGACTACCCGAGCACCTCGTAGTGCGCCTCGGTCGGCTTCCCCGCCTCGCCGTTGATGGGGAGGATGTCCTGCGGGCAGGCGGACATGGCGACGATGCAGTCGAGCTCTGCGCGCAGGGTGACCGAGTCACCGGGCTTCGTGGTCGGCGGCTCGAAGGAGAGCGTGCCGTTCGGCGTCCACGGGATGTTCATGAACAGGTTCAGCGGGCTGGGACATTCCAGCGGCGTCAGCCCCAGCGCCTGCATCGCGGCGAACAGGTTGTCGGTGCAGTTGTCGTGGTACTCCTTCACGCCGAGCAGGATGTAGCGCTCGCTGTCGCAGGCGGCGATCAGGGTGTCGTGGTCGCCGCGGCTGGTGTCCTCGGTCAGGGTCAGGATTCTGCGGCGGCGGTTGGTGTAGAGCCCGTCGCCGACGCGCGGGATCATCTTCGTCAGGGTGGCCCGGGTGTGCTCCATCGACATGAACTCGGTCAGCATGCCGGCGGTGAACGCCCAGGTGTCGACCACCTGCTTGCCCCATGTATTGACGATGCGGATCGACTGGCCCTGCTTGAGATAGGTCGCCTTGCCGCGGCGCGCCGGGATCGTCTCCATCGCTCGCCGTCCTTCAGAGAATGTGAAACACCTCGTAGACCGGCCCCGCCGGGTCGCGCCGGCCGGTGGCGACGCAGACGATGCGGTTGAGGAAGCGGTATTTCTCCGACGCCGTCTCGAACCACGGCGTGGTGCGGAAGTAATACTGGTTCGGATCGACCTTCTCGCCCTTGTTGAGCTGCTCGATCACCCACGCCGGGCCGTGCCGCATGCCCTCGTAGCGCATGTAGATCAGGTGCCCATCGTCGGTCTTCAGGGTCAACCGCACGTTCAGCATCAGGATGCCGTCGCGGCGCAGCAGCAGCCAGTCGCCGCCCGGCGCCGGCAGCACGGTGCCCCTGATCTCCTCGCCGGTGAACGTCCCGCCGGTGACGTTGGCGATGCGCCGCCGGCCGTAGGGCGTCTCGCCGATGTCGCTCACGGCCGGATCGACCGTGAGCGACAGGGTGAAGAGATGATTCGAGCTCAGCGTCGGTGCCGCCATGATGTCCTCAGATCCTCGCGCCGCGTCCGGCCCAGTAGGGCTCGCGCAGCTCGCGCTTCATGATCTTGCCGATGGTGCTGCGCGGCAGCCCGTCCCGGAACTCGACGGCGACCAGGCGCTGCGTCTTGCTGAGCTGGGCGTTGGCCCAGTCCCTGACCTCGGCCTCGCCGGCCGTGGCGCCGTCGCGCCGCACGCAGAGCGCCATCGGCGATTCGCCCCACTGCTCGCTGGGGATGCCGATCACCGCCACGTCGACGATGTCGGGATGCTTGAGCAGCAGCACCTCGATGTCGGCGGCATAGATGTTGAAGCCGCCGGAGATGATCATGTCCTTCTTGCGATCGAGCAGGACGACGAAACCGTCCTCGTCGATGCGGCCCATGTCGCCCGACTTGAAGTACAAGCGGCCTTGCGGATCGTGCCAGAACAGGTCGCGCGTCTTGTCGTCCTGCTTGTAGTAGCCCTTCATCATGATCTGCGCGCGGCCGGCCAGCTCGCCGACCTCGCCCTGCGGCAGCACCCTGCCCTGCTCGTCCAGCACCACGATCTCGCTGCCGAGGCCCGGCTTGCCAACGGTATGGAGCTTGTCGGGGAAGAGGTTGGCCTCCAGCGTGCAGGAGCCGCCGCCTTCGGTCAGGCCGTAGATCTCGATCAGCCGCCCCGGCCAGCGCTTCACCGCATCGGCCTTGATGGGGGCACGCAGCGGCGCGCTCGTCGAGAGCTTGCACCTGAACGAGGCCAGGTCGTAGCGATCGAAGTCCGGATGCGCGAGGAGGCGCTGGTACTGGACCGGCACCAGCATGGCATGCGTCACCCGCTCGCGCTGGGCGATCTCGAGGAACTTCACCACGTCGAACTTCGGCATCAGGATCGTCGTGCCGCCGACGCCGAGCGTCGCCAGCACCGCGACCAGCGTGGTGTTCGAGTAGAGCGGCGTGGAGGCGAGCGAGATCGTGTCCGGCCCGAAATCGAATGCCGTGAAGCGGACCGCCAGCAAATCGCGCATGGCATGGGTATGCAGGATGCCCTTCGGCAGGCCGGTCGTTCCCGAGGAATAGATGATGTTGAAATCGTCGAGCTGCTCGAGCGGAAGCTCGAACGGCAGGTCGCTGGCCGGGGCGAGCCAGTGCTCGAAGTCGTGCCAGCCCGGCCGCTCGAAATCGTAGGCGAGCCGGCCGCCCGGGATCAGCTTGGCGAGCCGATCGTCATAGGGCTCGACCAGGCCGCGATACTGGTCCGACAGGAACAGGACCTTGGCGTCGCAATCGTCGAGCATCTTCTCCAGCGCGTCGGCGGCCGCCATGGTCGACAGCGGCACGACGCAGGCGCCGGCGCGCAAGGCGCCCATGAAGGTCTCGAGATATTCGATCGAGTTCGCCGCCAGGATCGCGACCTTGTCGCCCTTGCCGATTCCCATGCCGGCCAGGGTGCGCGCGATCCTGTTGAGCCGCCGGTCGAACTCGCGCCAGGTCCGGGCCTCGCCGCCGCAGACCACGGCGCGCTTGTCGGGGAAGGCCTGCGCGTGGCGCGCGATGCGGATCGGGATCGAGACGAAGTCGGGGAAATCCTCCAGCGTCGGCTGCGGCACCAACAACGCATCGGGCAACGCGTCGGGGCTCATCGCTACTTCTTCGGCTCGACCTTGGCGACCGGGCCGCCGGCTTTCTTCCAGGCGCTCAAGCCGCCTTCGAGATGAGCGACCGGCATCAGCCCCATGTCCTGCGCCGTCTTGGTCGCCAGCGCCGAGCGCCAGGCACCGGCGCAGAAGAAGATGAACTTGTTGCCGCTCTGAAAATAGTCCTTGGCGTAGGGGCTCTCCGGATCGATCCACATCTCGAGCATGCCGCGCGTGACGTTGATCGCGCCGGGAATGCTGCCGTCGCGCCACAGCTCGCGCGGGTCGCGGATGTCGATGAAGGTGACGCCCGGCTGACCGACCAGCTTGATCGCCTCTTCCGTCGGCACGGTCTCGATCTGGCTGCTGGCCTCGTCGACCATCTGCTGCACGGTCTTCTTCATCTTGAGCGCCATCGGCTATCCCTCCCGTCGCGATGGCCATTGATACTCAGAAAGGCGCCGGCAAGTCACGCATCGCCTGTGTCGCCCCGCCATGAACGATGGCCCCCGGCATCGACCTCGCTCTCACGAAAGCTTCTGCCATTTGCCGGTGACGGTGAGAACGCAGGGCTTGAACACGATATCGAACTCCCGTGCGCCGAATTCCTTCAGCCTCTCGGCGGCCTGGTGAACGCGTTGGGACTGTCGAGGAAGCTCCGGGTGCCATCGATACCTGTTCGTGCCCGACAGATAGACGAGGGAAGCACTTCCACCGGAGCGAACGTTGACCAGCTTCCACTCCAGGGTGAACGATCCGATCGCGTTGCACCAATCCCTGACCGAGAAGTCGCTTTGTCCCACACCGATGGTCAGGGCCTTTGTCTTGCGCCCGTCGAGCAGCATTCGATAGCTCTCCGGATCCTTGCCTGCGCCGGTAGAGGCCATGTGCGTGAACCGACCGCTTCTGCTGGAATCGATCCCGGTCTTGTGGAACAGCTCGTGCTGAGCGAGGAAGCCGAGAACCTGATCGTGGATCGAGCGGCGAACGCCCTTGTCCTCGGCCTGCAACTCGAAGAGATCGACCAGTTCCGGGCTATCGTCCCCCGCGAGATATTTTCTCAGGTACTTCAGGGGACGCTCTGCCTTGCCGTCTTCCGACTGCGCCTTGAGATACTCCTCGGAGTAGGCAAGAAGCCTGCGATCGCGCTCTTCGGGATCAGCGACGGTAAGATGCAAGTAGGCGTCGATTAAGGCGATACCCGCTCTCGTCAGGATGTACACGAAGGGCCTCCCCGCATAGGCCCTGCAAAGCTACGGTGGGGGAGTTCCCGTGTCCACGAGCGCGAGCGGCCTGCCGTCGTCCGCGCTCCCGTCGGAGCGACTTCAGAGCCGCCCGATCTCGAACTCCGAGCAGGACTTGCCGAACTGGGACAGGCCCTCCTCGAGATGGTCGCCGAGCAGCGGCTGGCCCAGCAGGTAGGCCGCGACGTTGCCGGTGTGCTCGCGCATGCCTTCGGCGCGCAGAGCCTGCCATTCCTCCAGCGTGCCGTCGCCGCGGCCGAGCCGCAGCAGGCCGATAAGGTCTGCCTTCTCGTCCTCGTCCATCTCCGCGACGAAGACCCGGATCTCCTCCTCCACCGGATTGTCGGCGCTCGCCTCGAGCACGTCGATCATGCCGTCGTCGGTCGCGTTCGCGCCTTCCTCCAGCTCGGTGTCGACGTCCTGCACGTCGAACTCGCGCGCCTTGACGATCAGGAAGCAGACCTTCTCGGACGAAATCGACAGCTCGGGCACGCGCTCCTCCTCACCTGGTGGGGACGGACGCCTTCAACTCCGCGAGCCAGACATCGGGGCTGCCGTCGGAAGGCGCCCGCCAGTCGCCGCGCGGCGACAACGAGCCGCCCGACGAGATCTTGGGTCCGTTGGGCAACGCCGACCGTTTGAACTGGTTGCCGAAGAAGCGCCGCAGGAACAGCTCCAGCCAGCGATGGATCTCCGCCATCGAATAGGCACGCATGCCGGCGGCCGGCACGTTCGCGGGCCACGCGCCCTTCTTCTCGTCGTGCCAGGCGTTCCAGGCGAGGAAGGCGATCTTCGACGGCCGGTAGCCGAGCCGCGTCAGGTAAAACAGGTTGAAGTCCTGCAGCGCGTAAGGGCCGACGAAGCTCTCGGTCGCCTGCACCGCGCCGTTGTCGCCCGGAATCAGCTCGGGCGAGATCTCGGTATCCAGGATGTCGTGCAGGATGGCCGCCGTGTTCGAATCCACGTCGCCCGACGCGGCGACGAAGCGGATCAGGTGCTGGATCAGCGTCTTCGACACCGAGCCGTTGGGATTGTAGTGCGACATGTGATCGCCGACGCCGTAGGTGCACCAGCCCAGCCCCAGCTCCGACAGGTCGCCGGTGCCGACCACCAGCCCGCGATGCTGGTTGGCGAGGCGGAACAGATAGTCGGTGCGCAGGCCCGCCTGCACGTTCTCGAAGGTCACGTCGTAGACCTTCTCGCCCTTCGCGAACGGATGGCCGATGTCGGCCAGCATCTGGCGCGCCGCCGGCTTGATGTCGATCTCGCCCGCGGTGACACCCAGCGCGCGCATCAGCTTCCAGGCGTTGTCGTAGGTCTTGTCGGACGTGCCGAAGCCCGGCAGCGTGAAAGCCTTGATGTTGGCCCGCGGCAGGCCGAGCTGGTCCATCGCGCGGCAGGTCACGATCAGCGCATGGGTCGAATCGAGGCCGCCCGAGACTCCGATGACCGCGTTCTCGGTACGGCTCGTCATCAGGCGCTGTGCCAGCCCCTGGACCTGGATGTTGTAGGCCTCGTAGCAATTGTCGCGCAGCTTGGCCGGATCGGACGGCACGTACGGGAAGCGCTCGACCGACCGCTCCAGCGCCACGCTCTCGGCCGGCGCGTCGAACGCGAAGGCCACGGTGCGGAAGCGCGAGACCCGGTCGCCTTCGCGCGCCGCGCACTCGGCCAGGCCGCCGTTGCGCAGGCGCTCCTGGCGGATGCGGCCGAGATCGACATCGGCGGTGACCATCGTCGAATCGCTCTCGAAGCGCGCCGATTCGACGAGCTGGTCGCCGCATTCGTAGACGGCGGCATGGCCGTCCCAGGCGAGGTCGGTGGTCGATTCGCCGGGCCCCGACGCGGAGTAGGCATAGGCCGCACTGCATCGCGCCGACTGGCTGCCGCACAGCAGGCGGCGGAGCTCGGCCTTGCCGATGGTGATGTTGCTGGCCGACAGGTTCAGCAGCACCTCCGCGCCCGCGAGCGCGGCATGCGTCGACGGCGGCACCGGCACCCAGATGTCCTCGCAGATCTCGGCATGGAAGGTCATGCCGAGCGAGCCCTGCGCGCGGAACAGCAGGTCGGCGCCGAACGGCACGAGCTGGCCCGCCAGCGCGACCTCGTTCGCGATCGTGTGGGCGCCGGAGACGAAATGGCGCTTCTCGTAGAACTCGCGATAGTTGGGCAGGAAGACCTTCGGCACGACGCCGAGGATCCTGCCGCGATGGATCACGACGGCGGTGTTGTACAGCCGGTTGGTCACGCGCAGCGGCGCGCCGACCACCAGCACCGGGAACAGCGTCTTCGACGCCTCGACCACCCTGGCGATCGACTCCTCGACCTCGTCGAGCAACGCGTCCTGCTGCAGCAGGTCCTCGATGGCGTAGGACGAGAGCCCCAGCTCGGGAAAGACCATGATCGCCGTGCGCGCCTTGTCGCCTTCGGCGGCCAACCGCAGCGTCTGGCCGAGATTGTAGGCGGCGTCGGCCACGCGCGTGCGCGGCACGCAGCAGGCGATGCGCACGAACTCGTGGGAGTAGAGCGAGTAGAAATTGGGGATCAAGGGATGGTGTCTGCCACGGTGAAAGATGCCGCACGGATTGAACCCGCTGCCGCCGGCCTGTCAAGGCAGGCCAAATCGCCCGTCAGGCTCGCGGTTCTGAAGAACGGAGAGCAGGAGGACGCCCGCGCTCCGGCAAGACGACCAAGCGACGATCGCGAAACAAAGTTGATGCCTACGAGTGGCGCGCCCCCCGGCGGAACTCATCCGATTGAAGATTTCAAGGCCTCTCGGGTATCCGCGGTCGCCTCGCTTGGTCATGCGGCACGTGCCGTCTAAGCTCGGACGGCAAAAACGAGAGGAAACGACAGCATGGCCTTCTACGAGCTTCGCCAATATTTCGTGCGGCCCGGCAAGATGGACGAGTGGGTGAAGATCATGGAGGAGGAGATCATCCCCTTCCAGGTCTCCAAGGGCATGGTGATCTGCGGCAGCTTCCGCGGCGAGACGGACGACTCCGCCTATATCTGGATCCGCCGCTTCCACAGCGAGGCCGAACGCGAGGCGCTCTACAAGGCGGTGTACGAGACGGACTTCTGGAAGACCAGGATCGCGCCGCGCGTGCCGGATTACCTCGACCGTGAGAAGATGCACATTCAGCGCATCGTTCCGACCTCGCGGTCGATCCTGCAATAGCTTCGGATTGGGGCTCCCCCGGCGATGGTGGGCGCGACAGGGATCGAACCTGTGGCCACTGCCATGTCAAGACAGTGCTCTACCGCTGAGCTACGCGCCCATCGCCGGGAAGGCGGCTCTCCTACATCGGCTCCCGCGCCTTGGCAAGTGACGGCCTCATCTGCGCGCGGTATTACAATTCAATGAGTTTGTTGCCGGTGCCGCCCGATCACGAATCCATCGACTGCCGCCTGCCGCCGCGCCAGTCCGTCCCGCTGGTGGTGACCTCTCCGCATAGCGGCTCGCTCTATCCCTCCGAGTTCGTTGCCCAGGCGGCGGTGCCGCTCGCAGCGTTGCGGCGGGCCGAGGATGCCTTCGTCGACGAGCTGTTCGCCGCCGCCCCCGGCCTCGGAATCCCCCTGCTGGCGGCCCGCTTCCCGCGCTCCTACGTCGATGCCAACCGCGAGCCCTACGAGCTCGATCCCGGCATGTTCGAAGGCCCCCTTCCGCGGGCGCTGAACCATCGCACGACGCGGGTCGCGGCCGGGCTGGGCATGATCCCCCGGGTCGCCGCCAGCGGCGAGGCAATCTATCGCGGCCGTGTGCCGGCCGCCGAGATCGAGCGCCGGCTGGAGGGCTGCTGGCGGCCCTATCATCGCGCCCTGTCCCTGCTGCTCGAGCAGACCCATGCCGGCTTCGGCGCGGCGTTCCTGATCGATGCCCATTCGATGCCCTCCTCCGCCTCGGGCATCGGCCTGCGCGAGCGCGACCATCGGGTCGATGTCGTGCTCGGCGACAATCACGGCGAGGCCTGCGCGCCGGCGCTGATCGACCATGTCGAGGAATGGATGTCCGCCCAGGGGCTGCGGGTGCGGCGCAACCAGCCCTATGCGGGTGGGTTCACCACCCAGCGCTACGGCCGGCCCGGGACCGGCCGCCATGTCCTGCAGATCGAGATCAACCGCGCCCTCTACATGGACGAGGCGCGCCACACCAAGCTCGCCACCTTCGGTGTCCTGGAGCAGCTCATGACCGCGCTGCTCGAGGCGATCGGCGAGCGCACCGCCGAACTCTTCCTGCCCCGCGCCCTGGCGGCGGAGTAGCCGTCCGGCCAAAAAAAAGGGGCCGTGACAAGCACGGCCCGAGTTTAGGGAGGAAACGCCCAAGACGGGCATACAGCAAACAAAGAGGCTACCGAGGTAGCGTTTGCTGCCCGCTAAGAATGGTGCACCTGCGAAGAGAATGCAAGAGCGAAAAAGAGCCCTGAATTCACATATTTAGCGTTCGTTGATGTCTGACATCGGGTGTGTTGTTTTTGCAACGCACAAGAATAGTGCGATGCAGCTATGCATCGATCGCATTGCTTCAGCAAACGCGCGGGGACGCTATTTCTGTAGGATGTTCAAAGACTTAAGCCCCGGATGGAGGGATTGTTGGCCAAGAAGTTCGTAGTCGCGATGATGATGCACGAGACCAATACGTTCTCGCCGCTGCCCACCCCCATCGAATCCTTTGCCCGGGCAGGCTCGCTGAGCGGCCCGGTTGCCATCCAGGAAGCCGAGGGCACCAATACCTCCCTGGGCGGGTTCATCGAGGTGGCCCGCAAGGCCGGGGCCGAGTTCACCGTTCCAATGGCCGCCTCTGCCCACCCCTCCGGCCTGGTCACCAAGGCCGCCTACGAGCAGATGACCACTGCCATCGTGGACGAAGTGAAGAAGGGCTGCGACGCGGTCCTGCTGGCCCTGCACGGTGCCATGGTCGCCGAACACTACGATGACGGCGAAGGCGAGTTGCTCAATCGCATCCGCCGGATCGCCCCCGACGTTCCGATCGCCGTGGCGCTCGATTTCCACACCCAGATGACCGACGCCATGGTCAACGGCGCCACCATCATGACGGGCTACCGCACCTACCCCCATATCGACATGGCCGACACGGCCCGCCGGGCCGGCCGCACACTGATCCGCACCCTGGCCGGCGAGGTCGAGCCGAAGATGGTCTGGGGCAACCGCCCGATCATGAGCAGCTCGCTGGTCCACACCCCGTCGCGCGAGCCGATGAAGACGCTGATGGGCATGGCCAACCAGGCCGAGGATACCGGCGAGGTCCTGAACGCCTCCGTGTTCGGCGGCTTCCCGCAGGCCGACATCCCCCACCTCGCCCTCTCCTCCGTCATCGTCTGCGACAAGCGTACGGCCGAGGGTCAGATCCTGCTCAACCGCATCCTCGACACGGCGTGGGAGAAGCGCGAGGGCTTCCTGTTCCATCCCGAGCCGCTCTCGGTCCAGGTCGGGCGCGCCAAGGGCTACACCGACTATCCCGTCGTCATGGCCGATCACGGCGACAACACCGCCTCGGGCGGCACGCAGGACGTGATGAGCGTCATCGAGGAAGCCATGAAGCAGGAACTCGACGACGCCTGCGCCGGCCCGATCTGCGACCCCGCCTGTGTCGAGCAGATGATCAAGGCCGGCGTCGGCGCCGAAGTGACGCTCGAGCTGGGCGGCAAGATCGACATGCCGGCGATGGGCCTGAAGGGCAAGCCCCTCAAGGTCACCGGCAAGGTGAAGGCCATCACCGACGGGCAGTTCACCGTGACCGGCCCGATGGCCACCGGCACCACGGTGCGCATGGGCCGCACTGCCGTGCTCGACACCGGCAAGATGCAGATCGTCGTATCGGAGAAGCGCGCCGAGCCCTACGACCTCGGCGTCTTCACCCATTGCGGCATCGATCCGCGGCGCAAGAAGTTCGTGCTGATCAAGTCGCGCCAGCATTTCCGCGCCGGCTTCGAGCCGATCGCCAAGCACATCGTCATGTGCGACGGCGACGGCTGCACCGCCTCCGACCTCAAGCTTTTCAAGTACGAGAAGATCAAGCGGCCGCTCTATCCGTTCGACCCCGACATGCGCCTCGGCCGCAACGAGGCCTAGCGTCATTGGACCGCGCGCTTCCAGCGCGCTCGGACGCATGAGCGCGCTGGAAGCGCGCGGTCCAATGACGATGATCTTCGGCATATTCAAAGCTAAGGAAAGCCCACCGCCATGACCGCCTACGACATCGTCATCCGCAACGGCCAGGTGGCCGACGGCACCGGCAAGCCCCTGTTCGCCGCCGACGTGGCGGTGAAGGGCGACCGCATCGCCGCGGTCGAGGCGCCGGGCACGCTGCGGGGCGACAACGAGATCGACGCCGCCGGCAAGGTCGTGGCGCCAGGCTTCATCGACGTGCACACGCACGACGACACCGCCCTGATCGACAACCCGACCATGGCGATGAAGGCCAGCCAGGGCGTCACCACGGTCGTGTGCGGCAACTGCGGCGTCTCGGCCGCGCCCTACGTGCGGCCCGATGTCGGCCACTGGATGTCGCTGATCATCAAGAAGAAAGAGAATCTGGCGAAGGATTTCGCCGGCTTCGCCGCCAAGGTCGATGCGGCGAAGCCCGCGATCAACGGCGCCTTCCTGATCGGCCACGGCACGCTGCGCCTCAACATGATGGGCGACGACCTCAACCGCGTCGCCTCGCCGGCGGAGATCAGCCAGATGCGCGCGCTGCTCGACCAGAGCCTCGAGCAGGGCGCGATCGGCATGTCGAGCGGGCTGTTCTACGCCGTGTCCAACGCCGCCTCGACCGACGAGGTGGCCGAGGTCGCCCAGCCGCTCGGCAAGTGGGGCGGCGTCTACACCGCCCACATGCGCGACGAGGGCGACCATATCCTCGCCGCGATGGACGAGACCTTCGAGATCGGCCGGCGCGCCGGGGCGGAGATCATCGTCTCGCACCATAAATGCTCGGGCCGCAGCAATTTCGGTCGCATGAAGGAGACGCTGCCCAAGTTCACCGAGGCGATGAAGCGCCAGCAGATCGCCTTCGACGTCTATCCCTACATCGCCGGCTCGACGATCCTGCGCACCGACATGCTGGAGCGCGCCGACAAGGTGCTGATCACCTGGTCGGAGAAGGTGCCGGGGCTGAGCGGCCGCGACCTTGCCGACATCGCGCGCGAGATGGGCTGCTCGATGAAGGAGGCGGGCGACCGCATCCAGCCGGCCGGCGCGATCTACTTCATGATGGACGAGAAGGACGTGCAGGCGGCGATGAGCCATCCCGGCGCGATGATCGGCTCGGACGGCATCCCGTTCGACGCCCACCCCCATCCGCGCCTGTGGGGCACCTTCCCGCGCGTGCTCGGCCACTATTCACGCGACCTCGCGCTCTTCCCGCTCGAGGACGCCGTGCGCCGCATGACCTCCTATTCGGCGCGCCGCTTCCATCTGACCGGACGCGGCGAGGTCAAGCCCGGTTACTATGCCGACCTCTGCGTCTTCGATCCCGCGACGGTGATCGACACCGCGACCTTCGAGCAGCCGATGACGCCGGCCGCCGGCATCGACACCGTGCTGTGCAACGGCGCGATCGCCTGGCGCGACGGCAAGCCGGGCGGCGGCCGGGCCGGCCGCGCCCTCCATCGCCAGCAGATGCAGGACGAGGCGAAGACGGCGTAACACGGGAACCTGCTGGGAGCGCGGGTCTCCAGACCCTGTCTCTTATACACATCTCCGAGCCCACGAGACTAAGGCGAAT